>CAYSDT010000080.1:4702-9568 GCA_964429835.1 uncultured Ardenticatenaceae bacterium
TCATTTGGAGCTTGCCCACAGCCTACATTTGATGTGTACCAAGAGTGGCAACGCCGCTTGGAACGCCATCCCGTTAAATTTTTGATCCGCGATTTGCCCCGCTATTTACACGAAGCGCGGCAGGCATTGGGTACGTTCATCAATGCCGATGCTGACGATTTGGCGTTGATTACCAACGCTACCGTCGGCGTGAATATCGTCGCCCGTTCATTGTCGCTGGCCGAAGGAGACGAAGTGCTGACCACCGACCACGAGTATGGCGCATGTGATAACATTTGGGAGATGTTGGGCGGTAAGCGCGGCTTTTCGGTCATCAAACAGCACATCCCGCTGCCACTCACCACGCCTGAAGCGATTGTGGAGCAGTTATGGGAGGGGGTTACGCCACGCACGAAGTTGATTTTTGTTAGTCATATTAGTTCAACAACGGCCGTTCGTTTTCCCGTTGAGCAGATTTGCGCCCGCGCCCGTGCGGAGGGCATTTTGACACTGGTGGACGGCGCACACGCCATCGGGCAATTGCCGTTGGATATGGCCGCGATTGACGCTGATTTTTACACTGGCAACGCCCACAAATGGTTGATGGCTCCCAAAGGCGCGGCGTTTTTGTACACCCGCCGCGACAAACAGCCGTTGGTTGAGCCGTTGGTCGTCAGTTGGGGGTATCATCAAAACAACCCGTTTGCGGAAACGGGGTCGCAATATGTGAATTATCTGGAGTGGATCGGCACACGCGACCCTGCGCCGATGTTGACCATCCCGATGTCCATCGCCTTTTTTGAGGAAAATGAGTGGCCGAGACGGCAACGTGAATGTCAGGAGTTGGTGGGGTATTGGTTGAAAGAGATGGAGGAATTGACGGGAAAAACGGCCGTTTATCCCCTAAACACCCCGCCCGCCGACAACTATTTTTATCACCAAATCGCCGTCGCCCCCTTGCCCAAAATTGGGGATTTACTTGGCTTCAAAACCAAATTGTACGACGAGTACCAAATCGAAATTCCGCAGACGGAATGGCACGATATGCAGTTCCTACGCATTTCGATTCAGGCGTATAACACCAAGTCGGATATAGATAGCTTATTGGAAGCAGTGAGGGAATTGTTGCCGCAGTTTGCGACGGAGTGGTGGGGAGTGTAGGTAGTCGGGGCGGTTCACGAACCGCCCCGACGTTGATTTATACGTCGTCTGCGTCGATGTAGAGTGTTTCCATAACGGCCGTTACTTTTTCTGCATCTTCTTCCATCACGTCATCCGTTTGGGGTGGGGCGGGTTTTTCAGCGGGCATTTTGGGCGATGGGGGTATGGAGGAAACGGCCGTTCCCTGCGTCCCAAATCGTGTTGAAACGACTGCGCCCAAGCCAACCATCACCAGCAAGAAAACGATAATCGTTTCGCCAAAGAAGAATGGTACAGCGTCAATTATGCCTAAGCCGAAGACTAGCGTCGCCATGCCAAGCGCGGCGGTGACGGGCAGATTGCGATTTTTGAGTTTGAGCAGTCGTGCCATTGTTGTGCCAACCCAACTGCCAATTCCAACCCAGCCAGCAAAAGCGGCAAGTGTCAGCATCATACCCATGATGAACATGATGGGGAAACCGAGCAATCCGATGCAGACGAAGGTGAGGATAATGGAGACGGGGATTAAGAACAGAATGATGAGCGTGGTGGAAACGGCCGTTAATAGCCCAACCATGCCGCTTGCAATCGTCTTTTCCCGTGCGGTATCTTCAATTCGACGTAATTGTGTGGGGAATAATGTCGCTATGCCGAAAGCGATAGCGGCTAATACCAAACTTTGCATCGCTGCCCATGATAATTGGGCAAAAAAGCTGGGGCCGCTCGATACGTGTACACTAGGCATATCTGGTGCGCTAGGCATACTTGGCATGTCTGGCATGCTCGGTGCGCTAGGCATACTCGGCATACTTGGTGTGCTAGGCATACTCGGCATACTAAGCGTAGGCATATTGGCAACGTCAGTACAATTTATGCCAGCGGTAGTTGTATCATCGAGATCGCCGTTTAGCAGAGCGCAATCACCAGTGACAACGGCCGTTTCTCCCGCATCCAACTCACCATTGAACAACACAATGTCGCCCGTGATTTTGCCATCTATTTCGGCATCGCCATTCATTAAAACGACATCACCATTGATGGTTGCTCCTATTTCAACGGTTAAATCACCATTGAACAGGATGACATCCCCATTTACGGTTGCGTCTTCTTCTACATCAAGGTCGCCATCGACGATGATAATGTCATTGTTGACAGTCTCGCCTGTGCCAACTTTCTGGTCGCCATCCGACAACGGTGCGGCGGCGGCTGTTCCGACTGGAATAACCAGCAAGAGCAGTAGTAGTAAAAGTGTTAATTTCTTCATTTTTCTCTCCAAAAATTTGTCTCGTTTCACGCTCTGCGTGGAATGAAGATCAGGACGCTCTGCGTCCTATCGGTATATATCGTTGATACGCCTCACCCGACAGGGCGATTGTGCCAGCCATAATGAGGATAATTCCCCACAGTGCGGGCTGTTGGCGTACAAACCCTGCGGTGGCGATGAGTAGTGCATTGCTGATTGTGGCGGCCAATCCCCAGATGGTGACCAGCGGTTGCCATAACAGTCGTGCCATTGACGGTTCCATCACCAGTGGCGCAAAGCGCACGGCCAGGAATCCGATTAAAATTAGGGGAATAATCCCGCCTATTAGCAAGAACACATATAACGCGCTCAATGACCATAATCGGTGCTGTTGATTGGGTAATTGGGCGATGGTGCGTTGGGCAAAACCGGCCGCAGGGCTGATGATGGGCGCACGGCGCAAGAGTTGATCAACTGCTTGCAAGGTGTGCCATTCGCGGGCGCAGGGGGTGCAGTGCTGTAGATGGGCGTTTAATGCTTCGGGGGCGGAAAGGTCGCCGTCGAGCGCGTCCATCATTAGAGCATATGCGCTTTCATGTTCTATTTCTCTTTCCATAATTTCCTCTTTTTAGTAGGACACTGATTTCATTGACGAACACTGACTAGTAACAAAAAGATAAAAATCACTGTTTATCTGTGGAATCAGTGTCCAGTTTCTTTTTGTTAAGCCATAACGGCCGTTGGCAGTATTCCCTTTTCGATGCTGATTTCCGCTAACTGTTTGCGCGCGCGAAACAGGCGGGATTTAATGGCGCTGATGGTGCTGCCTGTGGTTTCGGCAATCTCTTCATAAGACATTTCCTGCCAATAGCGAAGAATAACGGCCGTTCTGTACTCCTCTGGTAACTCTTGCAAAAGTCCTTGCACCAAATCCTGTTGCTCGCTGCTTGCCATCTGTGCCTCTGGCCCCTTCGCCTTATCAGATGTGAGGGCGGGGTGGGGTGGTAAAGGCTCGTCAATTGAAAGCAGCAGAGCGCGTCGCTTGCGAATTTGGTCGATACAGTAATTGGAGGTAATTGAAAGTAGCCATGTGCTGAACTTGCGCTTGGGATCGTACATATTCAACTTTGTCCATGCGCGGACAAACGCTTCCTGCGCGGCCTCTTCGGCTTCGCCAGAATTGTTCAACATACGATACGCTAAATTGTAAACAGGCCCTTGAAAGGCTTCGATCAGCTTGCCAAAAGCAGCTTTGTCCCCCTCTATGGCTTGTTCAAGCCATGCCCGTTCTTGATTTAATTGTTCTTCATTCAACGTTACATCTCCTAGTTACTTGCCCTCATTACGCAAGGGATGGGGGAAAGTTTCAAGGGGGAAAATAATTGTCAATTGTTAATTGTCAATGATCAATTGTCAACGAAAGGTCACGGGTTATCAGCACCCCTTCGTTGACAATTAACAATTGATCATTGACCATTGACCATTTCTTTTTAATCTTTTTTCACCGCCAATAATGCTAATCCTGCAAATAGCAATCCAATGCCAGCAAGGGCGGTGATGGTGAGTTCTTCGCCGAGTAGCAGGACGGCGAACAGGCCAGCAGTGAGTGGTTCGGCCAGGGTGAGCGTCATCGCATTGGACAGGGAAACAGTGTGCAGGCCGCGTGTAAACAGGCTGTACGCGGCGGCAAGGGTGATGGCTCCAAGATGGATGGAGACGACGATACCGCGCGGTTCGGCCAGCCAAGTGAGATCGTACTGGAACAGGACGGGGGCGAGCATGAGTGAGCCAGTGCAGAAAATGAGTGCAACGGCCGTTTCCGAATCCCTTCCGCCGCCACTTGTTAACACATCAATGCTGAACGACGCATAAAACGCATACGCCGTCCCCGCGCCGACAGCCAACAGCAACCCAACGCCGTTGACGCGCAAATTGCCGCCCGACAGTGCCAACAGCATCACGCCAGACAGGGTGAGCGCGGTAGCCGCATACCAAACGCGGCTCAATTTTTCATGGCGCATGAAATGGCCGATCAACCCGCCCGCAATTGGCACGCTGCCAATGCCGACCATCGTTCCAATCGCCACCCCGCTTTTTAGCACGCCGCTGAAAAAGAGCAGTTGGTACGCAGAAACGCTGGCGGCGGCGAGAATGGTGGGTTTCCACGGCCACTGTTTTGTAAACGGCCGTTTCATCTTCCCACGCACCACCGCCACAAACAGCAGCACCGCTGCCCCTACCATCAATCGCACCGTGCCAATCAGCAGCGGATGTGCGCCAGCAGGCGCAAGGGCTTGCGCTGTGCCAGTCGTACCCCATAAAACGGCGGCTGCCAGCACATACCACGCGCCATTATTTACTTGTTTGTTTTGTTGTTGTGTCATCGCGTGGAGTATAGCAAGGGCAAGAAGGCGAGTCTATTTTGATGCAAGCCATTGAGTTTCTATTGGCGTTCATCCATATCAGCCTCCACCTTTGAAGTATGCTATCGCCTTTTTTAGGGA
>CAYSDT010000081.1:0-9556 GCA_964429835.1 uncultured Ardenticatenaceae bacterium
GTCTGATACACAAAAGTCCGCTGAAAGCGGGCTGCGTTTAACGCGCTTTCAGCGCGTTTCTTGTGTCAGGCATCGGTTTTCAACCGATGCCCGACATCTCTTATTTACAGTTGACTGTTTATTTCTCGCCTACTCCTCTAACTCAATCGTAAACTGAAAGGGAAACCCTTCCAGTCGCGCCATCATCGTCGCCACCTTCACCAAATGCTCCGCTTCCGCTTTGGGCAGCACATCAACGACCGACATCCCTTCATTGTGTACCTGCCACATGATCATTTCGGCGAAAATGATGGGCTTTTTGAAGACCTGCATCATCACCCGCACAACAAATTCCATCGACGTGAAATCATCATCGTGGGCGATGACTTTGTAACGGTCAGAAACGGCCGTTGATGCTGTTGCATCGACATCTTCCACAAGCACCCACTCCATTTCAATAGCTGGGTCAGCTGTGATCGTGCCAATCTGATTGATAATTTGTGCCATCTACATCCTCTTTGTAATCTATAAAATCATTGCCAGTTTAGCCCCCTCGCCCCAATATAGCAATTCGACAAATCAGGGGTTGTATGGTTAAATCATCTCAGATTTAACTTGGTATACACCAATGAACCAATTAAAAACAACAACTCCCCTCTACATGCAAATCACCGAAGGGCTTTTAGATCGCATTCAATCAGGCGATCTGGCTCCAGGTGATCGATTGCCGCCAGAACGCGAACTCAGCGAATCGCTGGGCGTGAATCGGCGCACCGTGCGTGAAGCGTTGCGCGTGCTGGAAACGCAGGGGTTGCTCACCCGCCAACGCGGGCTTGGTACATTTGTCGCCAACAACAAAATCCGGCGTGAAGCTGACCATCTCGCCCCTTTCACCACCGAAATGCAACGACGCGGTTACGCTACTGGCGCAAAAGTTCTTCTTTTTGAACAACGCATGTGCGAATCCCCCACAGCCGAACGCTTAAATTTACCCATCGCCACCCCCATTTATCATATTCACCGCCTGCGACTGCTCAACAACGACCCAGTCATGTTGGAAAAATTCATTTTACCCGTATCCTACTTTCCCAATCTCAAGCAACACGATATGGAAAGCCGATCTTTATATGAGATATTGGAGACGGAGTATGATGTCATCATCAGTCAGGCAAACCACAGTATCGAGGCGGTCAGCGCATCCACTTATGAAGCCGATTTATTGGATGTAGAAAGTGGTACACCGCTTTTGCTGGAACAACGATTAGGCCAGGATCAAAACGGCCGTTTTGTTGAATACGCTAAAGATTTATATCGCGGCGACCGCTTTCGCTTTGTCACCAAAGTCGCCATCATAAACGAACAAGGAGAAAAATTGCCTATGATTTGACCCACAATCCCACACAAAAACATTGTTTATTTACAAAAAAGTTAAAGAAGGAGAGAGAAAAATGAAGAACATCAGAAAACATGGGCTTATCACCCTATTACTTTTATTAGCCTTAATGCTTGTCGCCTGTGGTGGCGATGATCCAGAACCAACGGCCGTTCCCGAAGCAGCAGCCGAAACAGAGGAAGAAGCAGCGACCGAAGAGGAAGCCGCCCCCGCTGAAGAAGAAGCAGCAGAAGAGACAGCAACTGAAGAAGAAGCAGCTCCAGCAGAAGAAGTTGTCGAAGAAGCAACTGGCAGCGACTGCCCCGCCGCCACCATCGCCGACATGGCTGGTGTCGCCGCTGGCGCATTCCCGCAACAGTACGACTTGGCCGAGTACCAAGATGCGGCTGGTTGCGAACTAACCTTCTCTGAAAATCCAGAGATCGCTGACTTAAACGGCCGTATTGGCAATAATCCCGACCTCGCCCCCGTAGCCGACCGTCTGCCATCCGAACCATTGGTCGTCGTCCCCTACGATGCGATTGGCACATACGGCGGCACGCTGGACGGCTTGTCCAACGCCACCGAATCTGGCACATCCGATCTGATGAGTGTGCGTCACGTCAACTTCGCCCGCTACTCCGATGATTTGCAAACCATCGTCCCCAACGTCGCTAAAGGATGGGAATGGAATGATGATTACACCGAACTAACCGTCTTCTTGCGTGAAGGCCATAAGTGGTCTGATGGTGAACCATTCACCGCCGCCGATGTGGAATTCTGGTACAACGACATTGTGTTGAACCCCGAAGTGTACGAAAGCACTCCCGCTTTATGGCTGATTGCTGGCGAACCGATGGAGGTAACGGCCGTTGACGACACAACCGTCAGCTTCAAATTGCCCGTTCCCGCACCCGGCTTGCTCACCAACTTTGCCATCAGCTACGCCCAACCGTTCCAACCCAAGCACTTCCTGCAACCCATCATGGAAAATGATGGCGTGGAAGCGTTCAACAATTACTACGGCAACAGCGACTGGAAAGATGTCCCCTCCCCCCTGATCGACGGCAGCGACGACAAAGTGTCGCCCACGCTCGAATCCTTCATTTTGGTTGATGAGACCACCGAAGGGCGCAAGTACGTCCCCAATCCCTACTTCCATATGGTAGACACGCAGGGCAACCAACTTCCCTACATCAGCGAAATCAACGAACAATACATCCCCGATGACGAAGTTCGCAACCTGAAAATCACCAACGGCGAAGTCGATTACAAAGCCCAAGCAGTTTTCATCGAAAACTTCCCCCTCTACAAAGAAAATGAAGAGGGCGGCAACTACCTCGTCGATCTCGGCCCAGGTTTAGGCGACACCGCGTACTACGCTTTCAATGTCAACCATAAAGACCCCGCGATGGCCGAAATCTTCGACGACGTGCGTTTCCGTCAAGCAATGTCTTTGGCGATGGATCGCAGTGAAATCAACGAGATCATCTATCTCGGACAAGGCACGCCGATGCAATCCACCCCCGCCGACCCCAACACCGTCTCCTTCGTCACCGCTGACCATCTCAACGCTTTCACTGAGTATGATCAAGATACAGCCAACGCGCTGTTAGACGAGATGGGCTTAGTTGATGTTGATGGCGATGGCTTCCGCGACCGTCTCGATGGTGAAGGATTGGTCATCTTGTTAGAGTTCTCCACACAAGGCGCACCCGCCCGCTTACACGAACTCGTCGAAAGCTATTGGGAAAATGTTGGTATTCAAGTCGAACTAAAAGAGGTCACCTCTGACAAGTATCGTGAAGATGCCAATAACAATAATCTGGACCTAACCACTTGGAAGAACGACAATACCAGTGGTGTAACCATCTCCCAGAACCCGCAAATGCTGATTCCTCCGTTCGGTAACTTCTTCAATCCTGGCGGCGGCTTTGGCTGGGCAGAATGGAAAGCAACCGATGGCGCAGACGGCATTGAGCCGCCAGATTCTGTCAAACGTCTCTATGAATTGACCGATCAATTCGTGCAAGTGCCATTAGGCAGCGCGGAAAGTGATGCAATTGGTGCTGAGATGGTTGATATTCATGTTGATAATCTTTGGAAAATCGGCGTTGTCGGCGACCTGCTGACCCCCGTTGTCCATAGCAACAATCTGGGTAACTTCACCCCCGTCACTGCCAAAGCGTATGACTATTATTGGGCATATCCCTATCGTCCAACGCAATGGTTCTTGACAGAGTAGAATAATCCAAAACTCGCACGTTCCACGCTCCGCGTGAAACGTGCGTTGCCTGTCATTTCGACCCCTTTAACGTTGTTCAAGGCAAGCTAAAGGAAGAAATCTTGACCTATTGGGACAAGATTCCTCACCTTTACAGGGGTTCGGAATGACAGGTTATTACAAATTGTCATTCCTAAGTACACGGAAAGCATTATGATTAGATTCACAGTTGAACGATTACTCGGTATGGTGGTGACGATGTTTTTTGTCTCCATCATGGTGTTTATCATCATGGAATTACCGCCCGGCGATTATGCCGACCGGTACGCCTTCCGTAAATTTTCGGGGACGGGCGTAACCGTCACCGAATCGGATATTGAAAATATCCGCAACGATTTAGGATTAAACAGACCCGCCTACCAGCGATATGCCTCATGGATAGGAGACATCGTTTTCCATTTCGATTTTGGCGATGCGTTTGCGTATGAAACGTCGGTAAATAACGTCATTGGACAGCGGCTATGGCTAACATTAGCAATTTTATTCTCAACATTATTCATCACTTATGCCGTCTCGATACCTGTGGGTATTTACGCGGCCGTTCACCGACACTCCACCGCTGATTATGGGCTAACCATTTTCAGCTATCTAGGGCTGGCGTTGCCCAACTTCTTGCTGGCGTTGATTTTGCTCTATCTCAGCGTCAAATATCTCGGCTCCAGCGTCGGTGGGTTGTTTTCGCCCGAATATATTGACGCGCCATGGAGCATCGCCAAATTCTTGGATTTAATGAAACATTTGATGGTTCCCGCCATCGTGTTGGCATGGTCGGCGACCGCTTTCCAAATCCAAACGGTGCGAGCCACGATGTCGGATGAGCTAAACAAGCTATCCGTCACCGCCGCACGAGCGCGTGGCATTCCAGAGCGGCGACTGTTGATCAAATATCCGGCGCGATTAGCGATCAATCCCGTCGTCAGTACGATTGGCTTTGATGCAAACCGTATTTTCTCAGAGTTGCCCATCGTCGCCTTAGTGCTGGGGTTGCCAGAGCTAGGCGCACTGCTTCTGCAATCGTATCTCGATTTGGATATGTTTGTGGCGGGCGCAATTTTGCTGCTGCTGACGTTCATCATCGTGTTCATGAATTTTGTATCTGATATTGCGTTGTCTTTCCTTGACCCGCGCATTAAATTAAAGGGGTAGACGATGAGTACATTACAAACGGCCGTTACCAATCCAGATAGCAAAGAAGCTGAACGCTACTACTCTGCCTCCCAATGGCAGCTCGTCTGGTGGCGCTTCAAAAAACATAAAGTCGCCCTGTTTGGCGGCATCGTTCTCATATTTTTGATGATCAACGGCATTTTCGCCGAATTCATCGGCCCATACGACCCCGCTACACGCAATATCGACTATTTGCTGGGGCCGCCACAATTGCCCAAATTTTGGGATGATAATGGGTTTAGTTTACGGCCGTTTGTTCACGGCGTAAGCTCCGAACGCGACCCCGTCACCTTGGCGATGGTCGCCACCACCGACAGTAGCATCCGCAACTACATCTACTTCTTCGTACCGGGAGATCCATACTCCATTTTGCTCGGCCTCGTTGATTCCGACATCCACCTTTTCGGCGTAGAAGAAGGATTTATCCACCTCTTCGGCACCGATGAATTAGGGCGCGATTTATACACCCGCCTGCTCGTTGGCACGCGCACTTCGCTCAGCATCGGCATCATTGGCGTACTAATTTCATTTGTTCTTGCCTTGTTCATCGGCGGCGTGGCAGGCTATGCAGGTGGCTGGCTTGATTACATCATCCAGCGTTTTACCGAAATCATCCGCGTTATTCCGATTATTCCACTGTACATGGGGTTGGCGGCCGCCTTCCCCCGCGATTGGTCGTCCACGCAAGTGTACTTTGCGATGACGTTGATCATTGGCCTCGTCGGCTGGCCGACGTTGGCGCGACGGATTCGCGGTCAACTGCTCACCCTGCGCGACGAGGATTATGTGATGGCGGCGCGTCTGTCGGGCGCAAACCCGTACCGCATCATCTTTTTGCACATGCTGCCCGCCTTCATGAGCTACATCGTGGTCGATTTGGTCATCTCGTTCCCCTACGTCATTTTGGCGGAGACGGCGTTGAGCTTTGTCGGCTTGGGCTTGCGCCCGCCGTCGATCAGTTGGGGGGTGTTACTGCAAGACGCGCAAAACATCCGCGCCATTGAGCAGGCGCCGTGGCTGTTTATTCCGGCAGCGGCCGTTGTGATTGCGGTGCTTTCCTTCACCATCTTGGGTGATGGCGTTCGGGATGCGGCTGATCCGTATTCGGTGCATTAAATCTGTTGATGGTATACTGATAAAAGAATACAGTTAAACAGATGAAATTTATATGGTGCATAAATCAATGAATACAAATGGCAACGCAAAACAATTAGAGCATTTTAATCTGAACAGAATGCCTCCAGCATTGCAAGCTACCCTCGCGCCACTATACAACGCCACTATACCAGATGATAATCACCTCGAAACTAACAAGATACATCATGGTGATGCAAGACATCTACTTTCTCAGATAAAACCAAACAGCATTGCATTGAGCGTATGGTCGCCTCCATATTTCGTCGGAAAAGAGTATGAAGCGTATTTATCCTTTGAGGGTTGGAAAAATTTATTGGAAACTGTTATTCACTCCCATTTTTCTATAATCAAACCAGGCGGATTTCTAGTTATCAACATAGCCGACATTCTTGTATTCAAAGACCAAAATATGCCAAGAATTCAAGCTGAAGTAGTTAGCAGGCGACGTTCTCCAGTCACAAGAAATGATATATTATCAGCAATAGAGATATACCCTGATTATAATCGCCACCAATTAGCAGATTTGCTTGGATGCAGTGAACAAACGATAGACCGTCGCTTAAATGGAAATAATATAAGAGGCGGGAAATCTGAAACGCAAACACGAGTAAAAATAGTTGGCGGCTTAGTCGAAGAATGGGCATTAAACGCAGGTTTTTACACATATGATCGGAGAGTTTGGGTTAAAGATGCAGCATGGGAAAATTCACGTTGGGCAAGCCTCTCCTATCGCTCAGTAGATGAATTTGAATATCTATATTTTTTCTGGAAACCTGGTGTTACTCAAATAGATAGGAAAAGGCTTTCCAGAGAGGAATGGAAAAAATGGGGATCAAGAGGGGTTTGGACGTTCCCATCTGTTCGTTCCAACAATGATCACGAAGCTAAGTTTCCTGTTGAACTCCCCCGTCGTGTTATTCGATTACTAACTGAACCAGAAGACATCGTATTAGATTGTTTCATGGGAAGTGGAACTACAGCGATTGCGGCTATCCGTGAAAATCGCCATTACATAGGCATTGAGTTAGAAAGGAAATATACGGAACTTTCCAAACAAAATATCAGACGAGAAAGAAGCTTTCAAACTCCTTTACTTTAGGTATTATGTAAATATCTGTTCTCCTATCTATTTCTACAAACAAGAAAATATATAATATGTTAATTGATCCACAAGAACTACAAGATAATTTAGATACGCTAGAAGATATTGAAAAATCTTCTTTACGCTTAGTTTCACAAGCAATCTACGATTACAGAGAAACTGCCCTTGCAATTTTTCAAGAAGAAAATGATTGGGTAGCTGATATTGGGGAAGATATTACGAGAGAAGCGTTAGACCGTTTAGGAATGTCAAAAATCGATCAACGACTTTTTGGAAAAGTTGATTATAAGCAGGCAAGATATGTATTTCATCCAGATTATGCCGTAAAACAAGCCCTTTTTGTAGACTCAAAAACTGAAAAAATAAGCGGGCAAGGAACGGCAACATTGCAAACATCCCAATTTTCAATGCTTGTCCGCCAAATTCGCGGGGGACAAGCATTAGAAGTGGCTGGAAGTCTGCCTAAAATTCTCAAAGTTAGGGATGATAATTTCATAACCACTACAATTTTTGTAAAATATAATTACGATGAGCATGATGACAATAATGTTCTAAAAACAATTACAGTCGCAGCCGTACCAAATGGCTTTCTACAAGAAATATATAACCCAACCACCCAAGATACTATTTGGTTAGCTGGACGTAATTCACCTATGCGTGGTGAATCTTTTCGCGTTCGACTATCCTTTTTGCGATTGAAAAAATTAGCCAGTTGGAGAGTTCAAAAAATACCACTCCCACCTGACGATTTCTTTTGGACTGATTGAATTAACATTATTGCTAATTCTTCTTTATAGATTTTGGAGTTGGCTTCGTATCAATTTGTATAGATAAGTTGTCTACATCAGCGCAAAGAGAAAAATAGGCTGTATTTATTACATCAACAGATTTTTGAATATTGGTTAAGTTTTGCAAAATATGCCCAATAGCTCGTTCAATCGGTAATTTTTCAATTTTCCATAATCTCAGTAATTCACTTGATGGTATAGTACTCATTATGCTCTCCTTTCATTCTATCGAAATATCGTCCTGTTCGTTAAAAACGAACAGGACGAATGATATAGCAATATCCATAGTCCGTCAAGTACCTACACAATTTTAATTATGCAGAAATTGGGTGAAAAATTACGAACACTCCGTAAAAATAAGGGCATTAGTCTAAGAAACCTTGCATCAATTCTTGATGTTAACTCTTATAGTCATCTCTCCGCAATTGAAAGCGGAAAAAGCAAACCATCCGTAGAACTATTAGTTAAAATAGCTGATTTTTTTGAAGTAACTACCGACCAATTATTACGAGATGAATTAGGGATAGATGTAGATAGTAAATAAAAATCTACCACAATGGACTAACCTATGGAAACGGACAACAAACTACTAGAAGTAAAAAATCTCGATATCACGTTTAACAGTGATGAAGGGCTGGCGCGTGCCGACGATGCCCAATGTTTTACCACGCACAAAGGTAAAACATTGGGCATCGTCAGCGAAAGCGGGTCGGGCAAGTCCGTCACTACCCAATCAATCATACGCTTATTATAGACAAAAACTTTCATGATTAACCTAGATCACTCCCTCAATGAATTAAAACCGCAATTATTAGCGTATTTTCGTGCGCGTGCGGCCGAATCATTGCAAAGTATCGTGGAAAAGTACGGCGAAAGCCAGTACAAAAAACGCGCGAAAGCGATCAATCAACAGATCACAAAAACCGAAAATGCACTGGTCAAAAACCTGCTGCAATTGGCAACCCGCCAGCAGTGGCACAACAAAGAGATCGTCAACAAAATCCTGATGATCAACTACGCCCGTAACATCGTCATGCTTGAGAGCAGAAACGACGTTTGGCCTTATGAATACATGGCCTTTTCACGGCGCATTGGCGAACTTTGGGAACCATTTTGCAAACTCTGCTTTGAATACCCGATTAACAACATAGAGCTATTCATCCCGCCCCTGTTTTCTGAAGTCAAGCACGATTTACACAGTGAAATTGAAACCTATATCGACCAGTTAGCCATCAGTAAAAGCCAGCAGCTTGACCTGAAAGCGTATTATCAAAAAGTGTGGCGTTTAGTCGCCTCCGGAGACATTCAACTCGAACTGGATTTACATTTTATCTCTACGGCAGGGCGAAAAATTAACATTGATTTCAAGAGCGGCTTTGGCTCTAATGAAAAAGGAAATACAAATCGCTTATTGATGGTAGCGGCCGTTTACCAAAATTTAGAAACACCTTACGATTGCGTCATCCTTGTACGGTCAGACGAAGATAAAAACAACAACTATTTCCAAACGCTGAAAAATTCCAACGTGTGGAGTGCGTATTGCGGTGATGAGGCGTACAGCAAAATCAATGAATACAGTGGTTTTGATCTAAAATCATGGATAGTACAGCATATGGATTGGGAAAATGATTTCCGTGCGGATACCTTGCAACATTTCCGTGAGGCTGATCTGGTGAAATATCTATCATGGTAACAAAAATGGGCGACATTTATCAGGCTTTTTACAC
>CAYSDT010000082.1:0-3070 GCA_964429835.1 uncultured Ardenticatenaceae bacterium
TGTATCCTGAAAAAAGAAATTAAAAGATTGTCACGGCGAATGAATTCGCAGCTACAGTTGCAAAGACCGCCTACGCGGTCTGGCTCCAGTCGGCGTAGGCCGACTTTGCAACCGTAGGCGCGGTTTTAACCGCCAGCCAATCTCCGATAATAAAAGGAGTTTAACATGAGTTATTACCCCCTTGACACAACAACAGTAACTGAATATGTAAAAACACGCCCCGCCTTGAAGGGGTTTTTCCCCGAAGGCGCGACGCTTGTAGCGCGGGAAGTGGGCGATGGCAATTTGAACTTCGTGTTTTTTGTTGAAAACGCGGATGATCTGACGAATTCCATCGTCGTGAAACAGGCATTGCCGTATTTGCGCGTGATTGGCGAATCGTGGCCGTTGACGCAGGAACGTGTGCGTTACGAAACGCAAGCACTGCGTAAACACAACGAAGCCGCGCCCGGTCTTGCCCCCGAAGTTATTGATTACAACGACGAAATGTCCACGCTGATCATGGAACATTTGCGGGATCATGAAATTATGCGCCAACCGATGGTTGCGCGTAAACGCTTTCCCAAATTCGCTGGTCACATCAGCACATTCTTGGCGAACACACTTTTTTACACCTCTGATTTATACATGACGGGTGAAGAGAAGAAGAAATATATGGAGTTGTTCACCAATGAGGAGTTGCGGAAATTGCAGGAAGATTTCGTCTACACCAACCCGTACATGGATTCTGAGGAGAATAATTGGAATCCGTTGGTTGATGATGCAGTAACGGCCGTTCGTAACAATGCAGAGCTAAAAATGGCAATTGCCGAGGCAAAACGGGCGTACACCACCCATGCCGAAGCCCTCATCCACGCCGATTTACACACTGGCTCCATCATGCTTAATGAAGAAGACACACGGGTGATTGATCCTGAATTCGCCTTCTTTGGCCCGATGGGTTACGACATCGGCGCGGTGTTACAGAACCTGATTTTGAACTATCTGTCCCATTACGGACACACGCCAGACAAAGCCGAACGTGAAAGCTATCAGGCGTATATTCTGGAGACGGTTGCCGATATTTGGAATGGATTTGCGACCAAATTTGATGCTTTGTGGGCAGAAAATAATCGCGGGGACGCTGTTCCCGCCAAGTATTGGGAATTTGATGGCGGTGAGGAGGCGTTTGCTGAGTATCGTCGGCGGTATATTTTACGGTTGTTGAGAGAAACGGCCGTTCATGGTGGTACAAAATTCTTGCGCCGCATGATGGGCATCGTCACCGTTTGGGACATCAGCAGCATCGAAGATGAAGCAACGCGGGCAGTTGCCGAACGGGCAGCCATCGCCATCGGCTCCCGTTGGTTGCTGGAAAAAGACAGCTTCAACAGTATTGATGACATGCTCGCCGTCGTCAAAGAAGAGACGGCTGGGATTACGATATGAGCATAAAAATATCTCCCTCAATTTTGTCAGCCGATTTGACGCGGCTGGGCGAGCAGGTGAAGGAAGCGGAAGCGGGCGGTGCGGATTGGCTGCACACTGATGTGATGGACGGCCGTTTTGTTCCATGGCTCACCTTCGGCGCCCCCATCGTTAAAGCGTTAAATGGCATCACCGACATGACGCTCGACGTGCATCTGCTCACCGATAACCCTGAGCGTCTGATTCCCGCCTTTGCCGACGCGGGCGCGGACATCGTGACCGTGCAAGTGGAAGCGTGTACTCATCTGCATAACACCATCCAGCAAATCAAAGGATTGGGCATGAAAGCGGGCGTGGCCTTGAATCCTGGTACACCGCTGTCCAGCATTAAGTGTATCGTCGAAGAGTTGGATTTGATCATGATTTTAGCTGTCGATCCCGGCTTTGAAGGGATGCCATCCTATGCAAAAAGTGTGTGGAAAGTGGCACGGGCGCGCAAAATGTTAGACGACTTCGGGCTTGATCATGTTGAGCTACAGGTAGACGGCGGCATCAAAGCAGCTAATATCGCTGAATATACGGCGGCGGGGGCGACGGCTTTTGTGGCTGGCTCGGCCGTTTTTAATGATAAAGAAAGTGTGGCGGTAAATATCGCCATCTTGCGGGAACAAATTTAATAATAATAATCCGCAGATTACGCAGGTTAACGCAGATTTCTTTGAGCAACCATGTTGCAAATCTGCGAAAATCTGTGTAATCTGCGGAACAATTGAAATTACGGAGAAAATTATGAACTGGGGTATGAAAAATAGAATGTCACGGATTTTTAATCCAGAGACAGGTAGAACATTGATGTTTGCGGTTGATCACGGTTACTTTATGGGGCCGACGACAGGGTTGGAGAATATCACCAACACCGTCGATCCATTATTGCCTTATGCCGACACGCTGATGCTGACCAGAGGCGCGTTGCGTAACTACATTGCGCCCGAAAAGGACACATCCATCATCATGCGCGTGTCCAGCGGCACGAGTATCCTTAACGATGATCTGTTGCACGAAGGATTGGCCGTCTCTATGGAAGAAGCCCTTCGCATGAATGCGTCGGCCGTCGCTTTTTCCATCATGGTGGGCGCGAAATTTGAGCGTGACACGCTGTTGGCGTTTTCGAGCTTGATTGATCAAGCAGAACGGTACGGGATGCCGACATTGGCAGTAACGGCCGTTGGTAAAGGATTGGAACGTGATGCCCGCTACTTGGGCTTGGCAAGTCGTATTGCCGCTGAATTGGGCGCACGCATCGTCAAAACGTATTACTGTGAAGATTTTGAGCGCATTACTAGCACTTGCCCCGTCCCCGTCGTCATTGCGGGCGGCAAAAAAGTGCCAGAAAAAGACGCATTGATAACCGCGTATAAAGCGATTCAAGCTGGCGCGGCTGGTGTTGATATGGGACGCAATATCTTCCAATCGGAAAGCCCTGTAGCGATGGTGCAAGCCGTCCGTGCCGTCGTGCATGAGAATGCGACTGCTGAAGCGGCATTTGAGTTGTATAACGATCTGAAATAGCGGAGCAGGGGCGCGGGGGAGATAAGGAGCGGGGGAGCAGGGGAGATAGGGAGCAGTATTTCTCCTCATCTCCCCTGCTCCTCATCCCCTCATC
>CAYSDT010000082.1:3170-9528 GCA_964429835.1 uncultured Ardenticatenaceae bacterium
GGGGAGATAGGGAGCAGTATTTCTCCTCATCTCCCCTGCTCCTCATCCCCTCATCTCCCCCGCTTCTCCGAAGGAGAAATCATGCGCGTTGCAATGTATTACAACAATAAAGATGTGCGTTTGGAAGAGATGGACGTGCCAGAAATCGGGGCGGGCGAGGTGCTGGTCAAGGTCATCGCCAGCGGTGTGTGCGGTTCGGATGTGATGGAGTGGTATCGCATTAAAAAAGCCCCCATCGTGCTGGGGCATGAGGTGACGGGCGACATTGCCGCCATCGGTGAAGGGGTTGAAAATTTTGCAGTAGGCGACCGTGTTGTGTTTACCCATCACGTCCCCTGCCATAATTGTGACTATTGCCAAGCGGGACAGCATACGCTGTGCCACACGTTGCACTCGACTAAATTTTATCCCGGCGGCTTTTCTGAATATGTGCGCGTGCCAAAAATCAATGTGGACGTTGGCGGCGTGATTAAGCTGCCCGATTCGATGTCATATGAGACTGGCACATTTACTGAGCCGCTGGGCTGCGCTGTGCGCGGTCAACGGAAGATGGAAATGAAGCCAGGCGCGAGCGTTTTGGTGTTGGGCAGTGGCTTGTCTGGGCTGTTGCACATCAAATTGGCGATGGCGTTAGGCGCGGGGCGGGTTGTTGCCACCGACATTAGCGACTATCGGCTGGGAATGGCGGTGGAAGCGGGTGCAGAGGCTTCTTTTAACGCTTTAGAAGATGGGTTGGTCGAACGGTTGATCGAAGCGAATGAAGGACGTGGGTATGATCAGGTTATTGTTTGTACGGCCGTTCCCATCGCCTTCCAACAAGCCCTCCAAGCGGCCGATGCAGGCGGAATTGTGTTGCTATACGCCATCAATACGCCTGGAACCGAGGTTCCCTTTGCCATCTACGATTTTTATCATAAGGGGATTACGCTGATGAATACTTACGGCGCAAGTCCGCTGGATTTACAGGAAGCGTTGAAGTTGTTGCAACACGGCCGTGTTGAAGTGGATTCATTCATCACCCATCGGTTGCCGTTGGCGGAGACGGTTGAAGGTTTCCAGTTGACGGTTAAGGCGCAGGATTCGATGAAGGTTATTATTGAGCCGCAGAATTGATTTGTCCGCAGATTACGCAGATTTTCGCAGATTTTTTTACTAATCTGCGGGAATCTGCGTAATCTGCGGTTTTTTTGAGGGTGGAGAGCTATGACTTTAAGTATCATTGGCCCAAATGATCCCGCGTTGGATGTGTTGCAGTCGGCGTTAGCCGAGCGGCCTGATTTGGATGCAAAATTGACGATTATTCCGTGGCCTGAGTATCGGGAGGCGTTGATGGCGACATTAACGGCCGTTTCTGCACCAAATCAGGCGGTGTTTGTTCCCGGCCATATTTGGTTGCCAGAGTTTGCGGCGGCGGGGTATTTGGCTGAAATTGCCCCTTTGATGGAATCTGTTTCTGCTGAACTTCTTGCCAGTTATGACCCTGACGACATCGTGTTATCCATCGCCGATGAGTGCGAATATGAGGGGAAGCAATATCAATTGCCATTTTTCTCTGATGGGCATATTCTGTTTTACCGTGCCGATCTGATTGAGTTGGATGAAAGCGATGGAATCCCCATCGTTTCTACGCGAGACTTGAAGGAATTAGCACAAGCTACTTCGACAGGCTCAGCACACAGCGTTCATAATCCACCTCACATCTATGGCCTTGCGCTCAAAGCGGATGCGAGCGAGATTTTTACCGATTTCCTGCCGTACTTGTGGGAAGCGGGCGGGCGTATTTTTGATGAAAACGGCCGTCCTGACATAGACAACCCCGTCAACATCGAAGTGCTGGAACTGTATTGCAGTTTGCGCGAACTTTGCCCGCCACAAACGGCCGTTTACGGTAATGGTGAAATCGCGGATGTTCTTCGCAACGGCGAAGCGGCGTTGGTCGCCAATTGGGGCGGGCAGACTGCCCCCATCATGTTGGATGAGGGGTGGAGTGGGGCGTATAAAACGGCCGTTTTTCCCATCCCCTGGAATGCGACATGGGGCATTGCCATCCCGCGAAACCAGTCAGCAGCCAGCCAACAGAACGCCATCGCCGCCCTGATGCAACTGCTGGGAACCGAGCAGGACAAGCAGATTACGCGCATGGCGGGCAGCCCCGTGCGCCAGAGCAGTTATGCGCCAGCGGAGTTACAAAAATACCCATGGTTGGCGGCACAATTGGAGATGCTTAACCGTGCTAAACCGTTGCCCGCACGACCAGAATTGGGCAGCTTCTTGGGGCTGCTTTACGAAGCGACCCATCAAGCGTTTATGGGCAAACTGTCGCCAGCGGAAGCATTGGCAAATGTGCAGGTGAAGGCGTTGGAAGCATTAGCATAGAGCAAATATAACTATTTCAGAGAATCGGACACTGATTTCACTGTTGAACACTGATAAAAGAAATAAGGTTCTTTGAGTAATTGTGGGGTGAGGGCTTGGCAACACCAAGCCCGTACAGTAGGGGCTTGGCGTTGCCAAGCCCAATAACCCCATAAAATTTCAAAGAGCCAGAAATAAAAATCAGTGCAATCAGTGTAATCAGTGTCCGATTTAGAATAAGAATTGAATGGCTGCAAAGAAAAGAGAGGTGAAGCGATGACCGTAATAACGATCTCCAGAAAATTAGGCAGTGATGGTAAATATATTGCTC
The DNA here is from genome assembly GCA_964429835.1 of uncultured Ardenticatenaceae bacterium. GTDB lineage: Bacteria > Chloroflexota > Anaerolineae > Promineifilales > Promineifilaceae > S016-13. Next base: position 5,857 of record CAYSDT010000082.1, read on the forward strand.
AAGAAGTGGCGCAAAGATTGGGGTATTATTTTGTAGATAAGGAATTTGTTGGCGCGGTGTTGAGTGAATACGGCCTTGCTGATTTTGATCGGAAATATGATCATTTGCCGACATTTTGGGAAAAATTCGATAGTCAAAAAGAGGATCGGCGCGTTTTATTGGCTGAAATGGTCATTCGCGTCCTTCAGGCGGTGGCACAGCATGGGGATGTGGTCATTTTGGGGCGTAGTGGTTATGTTGCGTTGGAAGGGTTTGCCGATGTGTTGAACGTGCGCTTGCAAGCATCGGATTCCTTCAGAATCGGGCAGATTGCGGCGCGGCAAAAGATAGATGTGGAGCAGGCGGCGGTGATTGTTGAACGACGTGATAAGGTGCGTGCCGCATTTGTGAACTCGTTTTATGGTGTTGATTGGGAGGAGTGCAACGGCTTCGATTTGCTCATCAACAGAGGCAAAATATCGGCCGAATCGACGATTGAGTGGTTGGTTGATGCGGCTGGTGCGATGGCGGATCGGGTGGATGATGGTCAACAAACGGCCGTTTCCCTACAGATAGACCGTAATTTAGCGGCAACGATTGCCGATGAGTTAGCGCGGTAATCGCGTGTAGCGAGTTTGGGCGAAAATTAAATTGCGTTGTGCAAGGGATTAACGGCCGTTAATCCCTCATCCCTGCATAATGCGAGTGATAATTTGGTCGAGTGTATCCATCTTTTCCACTGTTAAATCAGCGTCAGGAATGTACACGCCAAAGGTGTCGTTGACGTAGACGGCTAACTCGGCCAACGAGAACGAGTCGATTAAGCCATCATTGATGAGGCTTTCATCATTTTCAATGGGGTAGCCATCATCACGGATGAGTTCACTGGCGATAAAAGCGCGGATATTTTCGCGTACATCTTCTTCTTTTTGATCTAGCATGTTGTTTTCCTGTGTTGTCTATCGTTAATCATTTGGATCGTTCGGAAGTGTATCTTGTTGAAAGCTAGAAAACAAAAACGGCCTAAACGGCCGTTTTAATTTCAACACACAAGCAAATAAAAGCTACTTATCCGCAATCGGAATCGTAAAGTGGAACGTCGTTCCTTCACGGAATTCAGACTCGAACCAAATACGGCCGTTTTGCAATTCGACCAAATTCTTCGTGATGTTCAGCCCCAATCCAGTACCCGGCGAGGAACGCGCTTCACGGTCAGGAGCGCGATAGAATTTCTCAAACATCTTCTGCTGATCTTCATCAGAAATGCCAATACCATCATCAATCACCGAAACCAGTACAACTGATTCATTTTCGCCATTAACGGCATGTAATTGATTAGCCAGCTTGATTTCAATACGGCCGTTTTTCGGTGTGTATTTGTACGCATTACTCACCAAATTCGCCATAATTTGTACAAGGCGGTTACGGTCGCCCCAAACGAGCGGCAAATCATCATCCGTGCTGATAACCAATTCTTGCCCCTTCGCTTCCATCTGCCCGCTCATCGTGCGAACCACATCGCCGACCACATCAACCAGCGGCACAGCATCAAAGTCCATATGCACATGCCCCGATTCAATGCGGGAAACATCTGTCAAGTCAGAAACCAACGTCTGCATTCGGCCAACATTGGTGCTGATGGTTTGGATGAAGTTCTCTTGTTGTGGGCTCATCTCGCCAACCACGCCAGACGAAAGTAAGTCTGCATAGCCGCGAATGGAAGTCATCGGGTTCTTTAATTCGTGGGAAACGACGGAGATAAATTCGCTCTTCGCTAAATTAGCAGATTCAGCCGCTTCTTTGGCGAATGTTAAATCTTTATGCAGACTGGCATTATCTAACGCCAACCCTAACGCTTCTGCTAATGATTCCGCCAATAAAATATCATCTTGATCGAAAGCGTTCCGCTCATCGCTCAAAACATTCAACGTACCCAATCGACGGCCAGAACGAATCAACGGCACGACCAACTCGGTCGCAATGTATTCATTGGCTATCTTATAATCAGGGTCTTCTTTAACGTCAAGAACGTATTGCGTTTCTTCTAAACGCAAAGCGCGGCCAGTAATTCCTTCATTAAGCGCAACAGAGAACCCTTTATTTGACGCGCTAATGCCCGTCGCCGCCGTTACAATAAATCGTTCGCCATCATTATCAGGTAACATCACCTCTACCGCCGGCCAACGGGTGCGCTCAGTAACAATTTTTGCCGCAATATCAGCCACATCTTTGGGGTCGTGATGAGAGCTAATCGCCCGCAGGGTGTCGTACAGTGTCTGTTGCCGCTCTGCCTGCTGCATTTCGATATTGTGCATCTGGGCGTTGCGTACTGATAGTGCAATCTGATTAGAAGCTGATTCCAACATATACGCATGTTCCATCGTGAAATAGCCAACATCAGGATGGGTCATGGTTAGCACAGCCAATAAAGACGAACCGCTCATAATGGGCATGGAAAGCGCAGATTGCGCCACATCAGTATCATCTGACCGTGGCAGCCAACGCTCATCAGCGGATGTATCAAACAGTAACGCTTTTTGCCGATTTTCGACAACCCATCCAAGCAATCCCTTATCAATGAGTTCGGCGATGAATTGCCGTTTACGCTGATAAATATGTTTACCATTCGAGAGGGAGGTTGCGGCCATCGCCCCCTTATCATCAAAAACAAACAGGCTGCTACGGCTGGATGGCGGTACGCCAATCAACATCATAATGATGTCAAGAATGCTGCGTAAGGTGTCTTCCATGTTGGGATGCCCAGTCGTGGCTTGGGCAATGACCAGAAGATTTTCAAACAGGATGGTTTGGGCGTTGAGGTCTTCCTCATTCTTTTTGCGTTCAGTAATGTCACTGATGAGGCCGTAAATGGTTACGCTGGAACTGTGACTATCTTTAACAACACGGCCGTTATTTCGTAACCAAATCACCCCTTTTCGCCCATGCACCCAACGGTAATCAACCTCGCCATCATTCCCCTTTCCTAAATTATCGACAAGGGTTTGAATGATGTGCCGATCTTCTGGATGAGCATAGACGCGACCAAAGTCGGGACTTTGCATGAAAAATTCAGGGTTATAGCCTGTAATGGGTTCGATATTGGGGGAGAGATAGACGAATTTGAGATCGCCCTGTTTGGAGATACGGGCAACATAGATGGCATCGCTGATGGATGAGGCGACTTGATGGAAACGGGCTTCGCTATTTTGAACGGCCGTTTTCAGATTATTAACCTCGTTCTCTAACTCACGGTTCTCCATTTCAACAGGAACAGCCCGCCGACGGCTAATATAGTAGCCAACAACGAACGCAATCACCATAATGGTTATGCCTATTGCTATTCCTATTCCCGATAGTTGAAATTCCATAAGTTAATACACAAGCCGACATCAATTCTATTTGATGGTAGCTATCCTACCAGAACGCTCATTTTTATCAACTTCAATACGATGCCCGTAGTATAACCCATAATTAGTAGAATGAGTTAGCAAAAAAAGAGGGAATCTGCATCAGTTTTTCTATACTCTAATTAGATAAATTTATACGAAATCTGTCAAACAAAAGCTGGTTAATACTGGTGAACGATAGGTGAAGATGGAGTAAAGAAAGGATGAGAAAAAACAAACGGCCGTTTACCCATGACCATAGTACCAAATTTGTGGCGAATGAATTCGCATCAACGCTTGCAAAGTC
>CAYSDT010000083.1:0-9489 GCA_964429835.1 uncultured Ardenticatenaceae bacterium
TAAATTGTATTAATTGAGCAATTTCTGTTGTTGTATCCATACCTCTAATGAGGCATGTTTTTCTTAAAAATACAAATTTAATTTTGTGCTACTGTCCAAAGTCCAACTGCTACCCAACCTAATTAGCTACCGTTTCCCTAAAATACTCCTTAATTAAAGGAGTCAAATCAACGTCACTGTACAGTTGTGCCAGCGTGAAAAAGTCTTCGGCCGTTGCGATTTGGTATGTATATTGGCGATAGTACGCTTGTATGAACTGCTGAAAAGCCGCCTCCCCCATCGTTTCGTGCAAATCATACATGAAATACGAAGCCATACCGTACATATTATGGATGAACGTGGAACTGCTGTCATAATCATAAATAGATACATCAACATAACCGCCCGGATTCCACTGATCGACTCTAAAACTCCACCACCAATCGGTAGATTGCGGGTAATACTCCTCATAAAAAAGCAATTCTGAGAACATACACAACGATTCATCCAGCCACGGTTCATATATTTGGTCATTGCCCACCGCGCCATACCACCATTGATGTGCGACTTCGTGAGCAGTTAAAGAGACCAATAACGATTCCGTATTTGTGTAGGTATCGAACGCAAAACTGCTCAAGGAGACCATTCCCGAATACTCCATCGCCGTTAAAAAGCCATTTTCAGCCATGACAAATTCATCATACGGGTAAGGGCCGTACAAGTCGCTGAACAAGGCGATGGATTTAACAATGCCGTCCAAAACGGCTTGATTGCCGCCGCTGTGAGATGGAAAAGCGTAGAATTTAATAGGTACGCCACGCGAAACGGCCTCGTGTACAACGTAATTTGGACTGGCAAGAAAGGCAAACGCACGCGCTTGATTGAGTTGATATTGACGGCCGTTATCCTCTGTCCCCATATATCCTGGCGCGGCAATGTGAACATCTGGTGCGGTGTAAATGGTCAGATCAAAATCGGCCAAATCATTACGAACAGGGTCGCCAACGGCCGTATATTCCCACGTTTTCCACACCGCCGCTTCTGCATCATACGGCACTAACGCTGGATACCAATCGCCCATTTGGGTGACGTTGTACGCCCAGCCAGCATTGCCAGTCGGCCCCCATCCGTAAGGATTTAGCTCTGGCAATGACAATGTGTATGCGATATTGATGACAACCGATTCTTGGGGTGATAATGGATGGGGAAGCGGGATATGCAGCATCGTGTTATCCAACACAGGAACAATTTCTTGTTCAGCACCATCCAGTAAAACAGACACGTTTCCCAGATTAAATATATTTCGCCAATACGCCGTTGACACATTAAAAACAACTTCATCCCATGCAAATGAACTGTTGTTAATGATAGAAACTTCCTCATCTACCTGAACGGTATGGTTTACATAATCCAGATTAACATTCAAGTCATAATGGGGCAAATCGCCCATCTGAACAGCGGGGGGGGGATTGGATGCGGGGTTGGTTTCTGGTGTATCAGCCGAAAAAGAGGCGTTGACGATTAGTTCCCCATCCGCAGTTGCCAAAGCGGGCTGCTGGCTGGGATGGATGGTTATTATTGAGGGGGTGACTTCCCCATTTGTCTCGAATACGGCGCGTAATATACCGCTGTCTGTTTGATCAATCTCTACGTCGCCGATAAAGTCGCCGAGATTATATACAATGAATCCATCACCATACTGCTCTGTCTCTTGTTGATTGCCTGCACCGTAACCGATGATTAAAGACGCGCCAGCGTCAACGGCCGTATGCGCCAACGCCACTTGCGAATCCGTCACCCCCGCAAGGTAGACGGGGGCGGTATGCAGTGCGACGACGACGTACTCTGCGCTTTCAAGGGCTTGTTTAACGGCCGTTTCCACAGAAATCTCATTAGCAGGGGCAACACCCGCCCTGTCCACGTCCGCATACGCACCTTCTGGCACAGCGTTGGTAAACGCAAGAAAAGCGATTCGCACCCCGCCATTTTCTACATAAATCGGTGCGATGGCCTCTGCGATGTTGGCTCCAGCCCCCGTATGGGCAATGTTGCGTGAATCCAGTTCAGCAATACTGTCAAGCAACGCATCTGTGCCATAGTTGGACACGCCGTCGTTGGCTAGAAATACGACATCAATTCCAGCATTGGCAAGGCTGTCAACCATACGCGGAGAGGCGCGTCCCGCTGCTGTTTCTCTTGAAGGCACGCCATTTATCGACAAGGGCGAATTCAAATTAAGTGCGATCACATCGCCCATTGATAAAAGCGGCGATACGTTCATAAACGGGTAATCCACCCCGTGAAGATGGCTTTGCTTTTCGGCCATCCCTGCCAGAGAGGTGTCACCAAGTGCGAGCAAGGCGATCCCGCCGTTTTCATCTGGTGTTGGTAACGGGGGGGATGGTGATGGTTGGATAATTATGGGGGTAACGGCCGTTGTCATCACAGGCTCCAACACATACAAATACGAACCAGCAGCAGCGATCAACTCCGCTTCGCCCGTTCCCGTAAGATCGGCAACACGCAAGTAAGAAATTGGATAAGGCAACCCGTATTGTCCGCGCAAACGTCCATCTTTATCCAAAACGATAATCTCGCCCGCTTCTGTGCCAATCAGTACCTCCGTGTGCGCGTCTGGCACAATCCGATCCACCACAAGATCGTTAATGCCGCTGCCAATTGCCGTTTGCCACACTTCGCGCCCCTCAGCATCTAAGGCGGTGACGATGCCCGATGGTATGCCGCTGCCCACTATGATTTGCGGGCTTTCATTGGGAACAAATTGACCTGATGCAATGGCGGAAATACTGCCTGATACAGAAGATTGCCACAACTCATTATTATCACTGGTGATCGCTGATAGCGTTCCATTTTCACTGCCGATAACAATATCTTTCACACCATTTTGGTCTACATCAACCGCAATGGCGGCAGATATATACGCATCCAATTCCCTGCGCCAAAGTTCATTGCCAGACGTATCTAACAAAACAAGCTGCCCCGATTCTGTGGTGGCAGCGATGAGTAGCGGCTCTGATGAAAGCTGGGCTAACCAAGTGATGCCAGAATCATCCACACGCATTTCCCATTGAAGGTCTCCAGCGGCGTTCAAGCGCGTAACATAACCATTTACAGTTCCCACAACCAAACTTGATTGATTTTCTGGCAATGTCACGGGAAGGATGTGGTTGACCGTTCCTAATGATTGATATGGCCAAGGGGTGGCGCGTTCAAAAAACTGTCCATCGGCAAAACTTCCCTCAACGGCCGTTACCAAATAATCATCACGGCCAATAAAAATATCGCCCAGCGTATCGTTGTCCAAATCACCGCCGCGAATCGTATGAACGACTGCGGGGAATAGCTGTCCAAATGAACCATAATCCGCGCTGATCGCATATACTTGATGGTCAAAGGAAGAGATGATGATGTCGGGTAATCCGGCACCTGTTAAATCAACCAAATCAAGGCTGTTGATGCTTTTTTCGGCTTCAAAGCGTTCTCGAATGGGTTGAAAACTAACCGCAGGCAGTGACGAGGCTTGCATGGGGAATGGCGTTGGCATGGCAACAACGGCCGTTGCTGTTATTTCTGGCAAAGGCGTAACCTCTTCGCTTACTATTGATAATGTCGGCGAAGCGAGTGCAGCCGTTGGTAATGTTGTTGGCAACGCATCGCTATCTGAACTGCAACTTATGAGAAAAACGGCCGTTAATAACAACATAATTGCATTTATTTTTAACACTCTATATAACATTTTGGGCATGATTGTTGCCTCGTTCATTTATGTGTAAATGGAGCGCGGGCATCCTGCCCGTTTTTTGCAGGCTGGCAGCCTGCGCTCCATTTTTCTCTTACCTCTCCGCATTTACGACACAACGAAAACCGCGAAAGCCGCTGCTCTCATCGGCACCGCCATATGGTGCCGTCCCACGATTTGCAATACGGGCATACTGTTGAAAATTACTGTAACTGCCACTGCGTAACACCTTATCAGAGCCAGACGACGGCCCTTGCGGATCAGCAAGTGGCCCATACTCATAATAAGTATCATCGTACCAATCATTCACCCACTCCCACGCATTGCCCGCCATATCATGAATTCCATACGGGCTGTCCCCACTGCCAAACGAGCCGACCGCGTATAATTGATCACCGCCCCGCTCTTGCGTATTCGCTTTACGGCCGTCAAATGTATTGCCCCATGGAAATAATCGGCTGTCGTCTGCGCCGCGTGCCGCTTTTTCCCACTCCGCTTCGGTTGGCAGCCGCTCGCCAACCCATTGGCAATAGGAGACGGCATCAGCCCAACTTACGCGCACGACCGGGTAATTACCCCATCGTGAAACATTGTAATAATTACTGGGCAAATAACGGTTGTCTCTTCGACTGGAACTAGGAGATCTGCACACGCCAGAATTGACACAGGCACGATATTGATCGTTCGTGATTTCATTGACATCCATGTAAAAACCGCTGATGTAGATATTACGTTGCGGCATCTCATTCGTAAATTCGCTGGAACGACAGGATGCGTTTTCGTTACTTTGCCGACACATTGTTACGGCCATATCTATATCCGCCGATGAACTGCCCATGACAAATTCTCCCGCAGATACCAAAGCCATCTCGACACCATCACTTCCCGTCATCGTTGCCGCCAAACCAGATGTTTCTGATGCGGGTGTGGGCGTGGTTGGCACAGGAACAGTAGCGGTGGGGATGGGTGCAGGCGTGGTTGGTGAAGGAACGGCCGTTTTCTTCACAGTCTCAATAATGCCGCCGCCATCACTTTCTTCTGGCTCTGGCGTTTCCCCTTCTTCAGGCGTAGCCGTCACCTCCACCACCTCTTCCCTGACAATCTCGGTTACAATGTCAACAATGGCCGTTTCCGTTTCCGCTATCATTTCCGATGGACGGGTCATCAAATACACCGCAGCCATAAATAACACAGCAAGCACACCAACGATGCCAACAATACCAGCGATGAGTATCCAAGGGGTTTTTGTCTTTTCCTTATCCTCACTACGCAAAGCGGTTCGCATCTCTACGGCCGTTTGGTAACGCTGGTCTGGCTGATGTTGAATGGCACGTTGAATGACACTCTCCCATCCCGATGACAAAGCAGGCACCAAGCTGCGAGCCGCGGGCAGATTGAACGGATCACTGGATGGATCGTGCATCGTCGTCAGGTTCAGGATGGTGACACCCAAACTGTAAATATCAGAGCGGGCATCCGTTTGTGCTTGCCCGTACTGCTCTGGCGGCGCGTAGCCGGGCGAGCCAAACGCCTGTGTGTCAGCCGCCTTTTCGGGCTTAAACAGGCGGGCAATGCCAAAATCAATCATTTTCAGCTTGCCTGTGGATGGGTCTACCATCACATTTCTGGGATTCAGGTCACGAAAAATGATGGGGGGTGATTGGTTGTGCAAATACGTTAATACATCACACAATTCGACCGCCCATTGACGCACCGTCGCTTCTGGAAAGGGGCTGCCCTGCTGTTCAAGTAAATTCGCCAGCGAATCCCCTTCAACAAAATCCATCACCAAATAATAACGGCCGCTATGCCCCTCTTGAAAATAGTCATGGACTTTGGGCAATGACGGATGGCTCAAATCAGCCAGTAGTTTTGCTTCTTGTTCAAAAAGCTCTATCGTTTTCTGCCGTTCCGCTGGCGGCAATTCGAGGATGCTCATCTCTTTAACGGCGCACACCCGCCCTTGAATGCGGGTGTCAACCGCTTTATAAACAGCCCCCATACCGCCCTGCCCGACCATCGTGTGGATGAGATAACGGCCGTCCAGCATCGTATTCTCTTGTAATTTTCCAGTCAGGCTATTTGCCAGCCCCGTCCCGCAAGAATTACAAAATTGGGCGGTAAAATTGACCGTGCTGCCACAATTTGTACAAAATTTTCGTGTCATATAACCTCTATCACTGGAGCGCAGGCTGCCAGCCTGCCCATGAGCGGGCAAGCTGCCCGCGCTCCACTACTCTATGGAACCTGCACCGAAATAATTTGGCGATACGTTCCTGCCCCATAATACCCTTCCCCATCATAAATACGCTCCGATAACGCATAATGGGACTCCAATTCAACCGTCTCGCCACGAGGCCAATTATACAGGATAGTAGACCAATAGCGGCAATGCCAATTATTTACCAATTTGTCGTGTTCCAACATTTTTTCTGCGGGAATGGGCTGCCCGTCTACCAACAGAGAGAAAGTGAGCGGTGCAAGAATATTCTGCAAATCGGCATCTGTTTTTCCACACCAAATAAACGACCAACGCCGATCTTCGCCAGATGAAATGACGGTACTGTACCGTTTTGTTGCGGGCGACTGCAAATCTTCAAAATTAATGCCCTTCCAAACCGTATCTTCCATGTTTTCAGCTTCGTTAAGCGTGGGGCAGTCGATGGAAACGGACGGTCTCGCCGTTACCGTCGGCGGCACAGTTGGCACGGCCGTTTCCGTTGGCAATATCGTTGGTACAGGCGTGTCCGTTTTCTTCATTTCGGGGGTGATGGCAAGCTCGCTTTCGGTCGCTTCCGTTGCTGGCGCAAGCGTTGCTTCTGTTGTAGATACCGCCGCTTCCGTCACAATTACCGTCACAACTTCAGGGGCAATCGCTGATGCAGATGTGGGTGTCGGTTCTTCTGGCGTCGGGCGGAAGACATACATCCCAATCAAAAACAGTATTGCCAATGCGCCGACAATGCCAGCGATGAGTTTCCACGAAACGGCCGTTTTTCCCTCATCTTCCCCAATCGCCCCGCCCTTGCCAAGCAAAGCACACTGCATATCCGCTGTCGTTTGGTAACGCAGGTCAGGCTGTGTCTGCGTGGCACGGTAAATGATGCTTTCCAATTCCGACGACACCAATGGGGATACACCGCGAGCCAAAGGCAAATTAAACGGGTCAGTCGATGGATCGTGCATCGTTGTCAAGTTCAGGATGGCAACACCCAAACTGTAAACATCAGAACGTGCATCCGTTTGTGCCTGCCCATATTGCTCTGGTGGCGCATAGCCGGGCGAGCCGAACGCTTGTGTGTCAGCACTGTTGCCTGCTTTGAAGAAGCGTGCAATGCCAAAATCAATCAATTTCAGCTTGCCTGTAGCGGGGTCTACCATCACATTTCTGGGGTTCAAATCACGAAAAATGATGGGGGGTGATTGGTCATGCAAGTAAGTCAACACATCGCATAATTGGGCTGCCCATTGACGCACTTGTGCTTCAGGAAAGGGGCTGCCGCGTTGCACAAGCAAATTCTCCAACGAATCCCCTTCAACAAAGTCCATCACTAAATAATACCGCCCGCTGTGCCCTTCCTGAAAATAATCATGAACTTTGGGTAATGCGGTATGATGCAGATCGGCTAATAGCTGCGCTTCCCGTTCAAAATTTTGTATCGCCATGGCGCGTTCTGAGGGTGGCAATTGGAGAACACTCATCTCTTTGACGGCGCATACCCGCCCTTTGATGCGGGTATCAACCGCTTTATAAACGGCTCCCATACCGCCCTGCCCAACCATCGCATGAATGAGATAACGGCCGTCCAACATTGTGTTTTCCTGCAATTTACCCGTAAGGCTGTTCAGCAAGTCCGTGCCGCAAGCGTTACAAAATTGGGATGTGAAATTAACTTGATTACCACAACTGGTACAAAATTTTTGTGTCATACAACCTCTCACAACTGGAGCGCGGGCATCTTGCCCGCCTGCATACAAGCGGGCAAGCTGCCCGCGCTCCAATTAAGGAATACAGGGAAACGGCCGTTCTGCCAACTGCCACTCCGTCAGCGTCAGTTGCGACGTATACAAAAACATCGCCATCTCAACACCAACATACCGATAATGCCACGCTTCATGCCTAAAACCCGTCAATTCAAACGCATTTTGCGGATAACTTAACGTAAACCCGTACAAATACGCATTCTCTGCCAACCATACCCCTTCTGATGTATATTCAAAATCAGTGTGGAATTTATGCTCAAGTTCTGGCGATCCAAAATCAACCGTTGTCCCCAACTGATGTTCGCTGTATCCCGGCCGTGCGCTAATAATCGCCGCCCGATCTGGATACTTTTCCATCCACATATCCCATGCCATAGATTGTTCAACATACCCTCTATAACCAGACAAGATGGACGGCCGTAATCCCTCCGATTCCATCGCCGTAACAATGTCCACCAACGGTTGCGCCACGCTTTCCCGAATCTGGGTATTAAACCCGCGCGTCACCTCATACCCAAAATAATCAGCCAGCGGTTTTAAGCCAGCAGGCGTATAGCTGCGCGGCAGACTAAATTGCTGGGTCACAATTTCCAGCAGATCATCAGAAACCGTGCGCCCCACGCAGGGCGGCAGTTGCGCGGCAACTGCTTCTGGCAAAACAAGCCGCGTCACCGTCGGCCACGGGGTAATGGTTGGCGTGGGCGATGGGGTTGGTGTGGATGAAGCAGTCGGCACGGGCGATGGTGTGCTGGTGTTGGTTGGCGTGTGTGTGGGTGATGGGACTGTGGTGGGGGCGATGGTTGCGCTTGCTTGCGGCAAAACAGATGCTGCCGTTGCCATTACCGTCGGCACAAGCACAGATTGCATCCGCGTAGGCACACTCTCTTCGGCAACATACGTCTCGTTTGCGGCCGGGCGGCAGCCAGCAAAGAAAAGAACCGCAAGTAACAAATACGCCCATATGGAGCGCGGGCAGCTTGCCCGCCAATAAGCAGGCTGGCAGCCCGCGCTCCGACAATCTAATTGTTCCATAATTTTGCACTGCTAAACGGTCAATCCTCAGCCCTCTCTACTAATCCTGCCTTTACTGGGTTCTCGTGGATATACCGCACAGCATTGGCAAAATGCCGTTCATCACGAATGTAACGGTCGTAATAATCGGTAAACCAAAATTTCCCCTTCCGTTTTAATATCTTGTTTGCCTGAGTGGCCGTATAAGATTTCCAACTGTGGATAACACGATCCAATGGGTATCCTTCAAAAATCTCAATCAGCACATGAACATGATTAGGCATAACGACCCAAGCGATCAATTTGTAACGCTTTCCATCAAAATGCAGCCAATTACCTTCGATAATTTTGGCAATACGCGGTTGACGCAAATAACATGCGCCATAACCAGCCGTCAAATACTCCTCAATACGAGCGCGTTTTGCAGCATCATCCATCATTTTTGCATCTTCCGTCAATGTTTTCAAGACATCGGCTGGCAAAGCATCCTCCAAACGGTAAGTAATGCCTTGAATAACGCCAGGTGCATCAAAGTGCGGTAGATAGTTTCGTGAGTGCCATCCCTTATGTTTCATCGTTCCTCCTAATGGAGCGCAAGCTGCCAGCCTGCTTATTTACGAGCGGGCAAGCTGCCCGCGCTCCGCTTTTTATGGTTGCCAATCGGCTTCGCGCACATCTGATGGGTTGTCTAATACGACGGTCATCCCAGTTCCGTCGGGGCGGATGCGATAGATGGTGCGGTTTCCGCCTGAGCT
>CAYSDT010000084.1:0-3987 GCA_964429835.1 uncultured Ardenticatenaceae bacterium
CACTGATTACACTGATTTTTTCTTTTTATCTATGTTCATCTGTGTAATCAGTGTACAAATCATGGGGGAATGACCGCTTACATATTTTAAGACAACAGGAAATTATCCCATTCGTGATCGTTGACGATATCGACTAATTTTTCGTCAAATTCCAACAAGCCATTGACAGATGTAACGGCCGTTTGCAAAATATCTTTGTCATACGGCCGTAATCCCATCCGATCCAACTCTTTTGTCATTGCACTGATACTAATTGTGACACGGCTTACCCGCTTTTTACGCCGTTTAAAAATAGTGACAACGGGATCAGTCAATCTAACAGATAATTCAATAATTTCGCGTTGTGTATTCAAGCCGACGGTTCGCGGCATATCGTTAATGCCGTCAAAAATAGCGTTTGCTGTGTGATAACGGAAATACGCTTCACCATCAAACTCATCTGCTGTTTCCGCAAAACGGTCGATTACAATCGCATTACGCGGGTCATCTTCATACGGAAATGTATCTGACTCGTATTCATCTGTATCTATCCCGCTGAAAAGGTCGAGTATCTTGTCAAGCACAAACCTAACGATAATGCTCGCTAATATGATTAAAATTGTCGCTTCAAATAGTGTGAAATCGGGGATAATCTGCGTTAATACCCAGCCCAGCCCCATCACAATTGCTAAAACGGCCGTTAATCCCAATAACGCCACTAAAACAACGCCTACCACCACTATAATGCCAACTATTACGGTTCCCATCGTTTCACCACCATTATTTTCTACCTAAAAAAGTATCGAAACCAAAAAGTTCAACTTTTCATCTCGACAGAATTTGCACGTTGATGGGCAAAAGTTGAACTTTTTCCGGAAGGCTCATCATTTTCTATCGACGACTGACCAGTTCCGCTTCCACATCTGCCCAATCGACATCTTTTGCCACCAACAGTACCGACAAATGGTATATCAAATCAGCACTTTCTTCGATAAGGCGTTGCCGCCCTTGCCCTTTACCCGCCAAAATGACCTCAATCGCCTCTTCGCCGATCTTTTTCATATTTTCATCTTCATCTGCCAATAATCGCGCCGTATACGATTCGGGCGATGGGTTCGCTTGCCGCTCTTTCAACACGGCGAATAATTCATCAATAACTGTCATATTTGTCCTCTTGTAGGGGTGGTTCGCGAACCACCCCTACGCTAAATTCCTAAAAAAGCAGGTCTGATTACCCGTATGACACGCTGGCCCCGCTGGGTCAACCAGCAGCAACAGTGTGTCACCATCACAATCATAACGCAGTTCGCGCACCCGCTGTACATTGCCCGATGTGCCGCCCTTATGCCATAACTCTTGGCGGCTGCGACTCCAAAAGTGCGCGTCGCCCGTCTCTTGCGTCAGGCGCAGTGCGTCGGCGTTCATCCACGCCACCATCAGGACTTCTAAAGTTTGTGCATCTTGAACAACGGCCGTTATTAACCCCCGCTCATCAAATTTCAATTCCATTATACCCTCTCATTCCCACGCTCTGCGTGGGAATGTGCGTGAAACGCTAACGGACGCTCTGCGTCCCTTCTGGACGCAGAGCGTCCTGATCATCATTCCACGCAGAGCGTGGAACGAGATTATTGTCGCACCACAATACCTTCTTCCGCCAAATACGCCTTCACTTCAGCGATGGATAGCTCCTGAAAATGGAACAGCGAAGCCGCCAACGCCGCATCAGCCGCGCCATCCGTCAACGCTTCCGCAAAATGGGCCAGCTCGCCCGCCCCGCCCGACGCAATCACCGGAATGTTGACCGCATCCGCCACCGCCCGCGTCAACCCGATGTCATAACCCGCTTTAGAACCATCCCCATCCATGCTGGTGAGCATAATTTCACCCGCGCCGCGCCGCTCAACTTCCCGCGCCCACTCGACTGCATCCAACCCCGTCGGTGTGCGCCCGCCACTGACATACACTTCCCATGTGGGTTCAGAAGTCGGGCTTTTCACCTGCTTCGCATCAATCGCCACCACAATCGCTTGGCTGCCAAATTCCATCGCCCCAGCGGTGATGAGTTCAGGGTTATGCACCGCCGCCGAATTGACGGCAACTTTGTCCGCACCTGCCCGCAAAATATGGCGCATATCTTCCACCGTGCGAATACCGCCACCAACGGTGAAGGGGATGAACACTTGATCGGCAACGGAGCGAGCCATCTCCCGCACAGTCTGCCGATTTTCGTTGGTGGCGGTGATGTCGAGGAAAATCAACTCATCCGCGCCTTCGGCATCGTAGATGCGGGCTTGCTCCACAGGGTCGCCCGCGTCGCGCAGATTGATGAAGTTCACGCCTTTGACCACACGGCCGTTTTTCACATCTAAACAAGGAATTATGCGCTTTGCCAGCGTAGACCTGACAGGTTTCTGAAAACCTGTCAGGTCTACGCTGGCAATCGCTTCTCTCAAATCCAAACGGCCGTCATAAATTGCCCGCCCCGTAATCACACCCGTCACCCCATCCGCCGCGTGGCAACGGGCGATGTCATCCATCGCCGCCACGCCACCGCTGGCAATGACGTGCAGCCCCGTCGCCTGTGCAAGCTGTGCGGAAGCGGCTACATTCACGCCCGTCAACACCCCATCACGCCCGATGTCGGTGTGAACGACGGTGCGAACGCCGAGTTCAAACATTTTTTTGCCCAGCGAAACGGCCGTTATTCCCGTATCATCTACCCAACCATGCGATTGTAAACGGCCGTTTTTTGCATCCAATCCCACCACCACCCGTTCCGCGCCAAAGGCGGCGATGGCCTGTGCCACAATCTCAGGCTGTTCAGCGGCGACCGTGCCGAGAATGACGCGGGTCACGCCGCTGTCGAAGGCGCGTTGCATGTCGGCCAACGTGCGAATGCCGCCGCCGAGTTGCACCTTCGCGCCCAACGCGGTCAAGGTGGGCAACGCCGCCCAATTAGCCGCGCCCGCTTCGTCAAACGCGCCGTCTAAATTGACCACATGCAACCATTCTGCCCCTTGCTCAATCCATCGCCGCCCCATCGCCGCTGGGTCATCACCAAAGACCGTTTCCTGATTGGGATCGCCATATTTCAGCCGTACAACACGGCCGTTTCGTAAATCTATCGCTGGGTAAATAATAAAATCGTTCATAATTTTATGTGTAGGGGCGTTTCGCGAAACGCCCCTACAGTTCCGCAAAGTTTCGCAAAATTTGCAAACCCGCCTTCTGGCTTTTTTCAGGATGGAATTGTGCGCCGAAGATACTGTTTTTGCCGATAACGGCCGTTAATTCCATCCCATACTCCACCGTCGCCAAAGAACTGTCCGCATCAGCAGGAATGCAGTAATAAGAGTGAACAAAATAAGCATACGCGCCGCTCGGCACGTCGTGCAAAAGCGGGCTATCGCTCTGGTGATGGATGGCGTTCCAGCCCATGTGCGGCACTTTCAAGGGGTGCGATGGGGGGAATCGGGAAACACGGCCGTTTATCAATCCCAGCCCCGCGTGTTGCCCCATCTCGTCACTTTCATCAAGCAACAGTTGCATCCCCAAGCAAATGCCAAGCAACGGCGTACCGTTGCCAGCCGCTTGCTGGATGGGTTCAACCCAACCCCGCATCCGCAACGCATCCATCGCCGCCCCAAACGCGCCCACACCGGGCAACAGCAGTTTGTCTGCATTCAAAATATCGGCGGGGTTACTCGTCAACACAACCGTCGCCCCCACAAATTCCAACGCCTTCTGCACCGACCGAATGTTGCCGATGCCGTAATCAATAATTGTAACAGTCATAATTCTCTCAATCGTTAGCTGGCGGTTGAAACCGCACCTACCCATTGCAAAGTCGGCCTTCGCCGACTAAGACCTAGTCGGCGAAGGCCGACTTTGCAACCGTAGCTGCGAATTTATTCGCCGAGTATAACTCTGCCCGTGCAATGCGGGCGGCGATTCTCTCAATCGTTAGCTGGCGGTTGAAACCGCACCTACCCATTGCAAAGTCGG
>CAYSDT010000084.1:4087-9450 GCA_964429835.1 uncultured Ardenticatenaceae bacterium
ATTCTCTCAATCGTTAGCTGGCGGTTGAAACCGCACCTACCCATTGCAAAGTCGGCCTTCGCCGACTAAGACCTAGTCGGCGAAGGCCGACTTTGCAACCGTAGCTGCGAATTTATTCGCCGAGTATAACAGAAATTAAATTCGTTTTTGCGCCGCGTTTGCGTGGGCGTACAACTGCTCTGCCCGTGCAATGCGGGCAGCGATGGGGCTGAGTTGCGCCGAAGTCGCGTCGTCCAGTTCAATAATGCTGTTGATTTTGACAAAATCGGACACATTTAGCGGTGACGCGAACCGCGCCGTGCCACCCGTCGGCATCGTGTGACTGGGGCCAGCGACGTAATCGCCCAACACCTCAAACGAGCGTTCGCCCAAGAAGAGGCCACCCGCGTGGTCTACCTTTTCTGCCCATTTTCGCGGCTCTTCGACGGCAAAACATAAATGTTCAGGCGCGTATGCGCTGGCAAGACGGCACGCTTCGTCTAAATCGGCCGTCAGTACAATGCCGCTCTGTCCGCTTAATGAAGCGAGCAAAATATCTTGCCGTTCACCAATTTCATCAAATTGGGCTTCGATTTCGGCTTGAACGGCCGTTGCCAACTTAACCGACGGCGTGAACAAAATCGCGCTTGCCAGCACGTCATGTTCGGCTTGCGCTAATAAATCAGCGGCAATCCAGACGGGATTTGCGTGTTCATCGGCAATAACGGCCGTTTCTGTCGGCCCATACAACCCATCAATGCCCACAATGCCATACACCTGCTGCTTTGCCAGCGTCACAAACAAATTGCCCGGCCCCACGATTTTATCCACGCGGGGAACGCTCTCACTACCAAACGCCATCGCCCCGACCGCTTGCGCCCCACCCAACATCACCAACTTGTCCATGCCTACGATGGCGGCGGCGGCAAGGATGGATTGCGGCACGCGCCCATTCCGCGATGGCGGCGTGGCGACAATAATTTCTTTCACGCCCGCCACTTGCGCGGGAATCACCCCCATCAACAGCGACGACGGCAACGGCGCAGTGCCGCCCGGTACATACACGCCCACCCGATCAATCGGGGTGACGCGCTGCCCCAGCCGCCCGCCCATTTCGGTCGTTGTCCAATTGGGCAGCGGCTGGTAGCTGTGGAATTGACGGATACGCTCGGCCGCAAATTCAAGCGCGGCGCGTAAATCGGTGGGGATGGTTTCAAGCGCGGCGGCAAATTCAGCGGGATCGACGGTTATCGCGTCCAGTTCAATCCCATCAATTTTATGCGTCCATTCGCGCAACGCCGCGTCGCCACGCTGACGCACATCACTCAAAATGCGCCGCACCGCTTGCGATGGCGGCAACGGCTCGCCAAAAATCGCCCGCGACCGCTCGCGCATACTTTCAGGTAAATTATCGCCATCATCAAAGGCGTTATCACGGCGCAAAATAGTGCGCTCGGCTTGTTCTACGGTGTAAATGCTTAACATGGGGAGTTGCAAGTAGCAAGTTGCAAGTTACAAGTAGCAAGTGGTTTACGCATAAACTTGCTACTTGCACCTTGCTTACTTGCTACTCATTCAGGGTATTCAATTCGCGCACGGACGATGGCGCGTCGTTCTACTTTGGTGACGACAAAACGGTTGTTATTGTAGGTAAATTCATCGTCCTTCTTTGGCACATCGCCCAGCCACGTCACGATTAAACCGCCAACGGTGTCCACATCGGGCAACAGGTCACGTTCACCAAGATCGATGTCTTCGATAAGATCATCAACCAGATAATCACCAGCCACATCAATAATGCCAGATTCCCGCTTCACGAATGGCTCTAGCTCGTCGTCAAACTCGTCGCGCACTTCACCCATCACCTCTTCGACTAAATCTTCAAGGGTGACAATGCCAGCCATGCCGCCAAATTCATCAAGGGCGATGCCCATGTGGCGACGGTCTCTTTTGAAGGCGGCGAGTAGATTTTCAACAAGGTAATCTTCGGGGACGGCGGGTAACGGCCGTAACATAATCCGCAAATCGAACGCGCCGCCCTTCAACACCTGCTTTGCCACATCTTTCAAATGCAACAAACCGATAATATGGTCTAAATCGTCTTCGTAGACGGGGAAACGGCTGTGGCGGCTGTTGGAAACAAACTCAAAAAGCTCCTGCGCGGGCATGTCGTGGGGAATGGCAATCACTTTCGGGCGAGGGGTCATCACTTGACCAACAGTGCGTTCGCCAAAGTCAAAAATGTTGCGAATCAGTTCCTCTTCTTCGGTATTGAGCAAGCCGCCTTCCAAACTTTCCGTCACCAATAGTTCAATTTCATCGGGTGAAATGACCCGCTCTTCGCCACTGACAAGTGGAACGCGGAACAGACGCAACAGCATGTTGCCAATCCACGTCAATGCCCGAACGGGCAACGAGAGGCCAAAACGCGCCCACCCCATTGATTTAGAAATCCGTAGCGCATAGGTAGTAGGATGACTGAGGGCGAGCGATTTGGGAATCATCTCGCCCAAAACGACGTGCAGATAGGTGAGCAGACTGAGGGCGATAACGTAGGAAATGGTGTGAAGTAAGGCTTTCGTGACCCCATCGCCGAATAACAGTTCCAAATACGGGGTGATAAAATGAGCGATTTGCGGTTCGGCATACATCGCTAATCCCAACGAGGCGATGGTGATACCCAATTGGGCGGTGGCGATATATTTATCCTGCTCACGGCGGGATTCGATGATATTCATCGTAACCGCCGCCGCTTTGTTGCCCTCATCAGCCATCGGCTCTAACTGCGTCGTTCTGGCACTGATAATTGAAAATTCAGCCATAACGAAGAAGCCGTTGAGCAAAACGAGCAATAAAATAACAATGAACGGCACAATCAAGGTGCTGATCGCAGGTAAATGAGATGCTTCTTGCAAAAAGGGGGCAAAATTAATCATGATCCATCACCTCCCATTCGTCAATATCAGCGTCGATTCCTTCCACAATGTCATCTTGCTCCAGTTTTAAGGATAGTTCAGCAATGCCCAAATCTTCCATCTCTTCCACACGAATGCGAACGCCGCCGATGAGAACTTCTTCTTTTTCGGTGGGAGCGCGTCCCAATGTGCTGAAAATCAAGCCGCTCATGCTGTCGATGCTGTCATCGGGCAGGTTAAGTTGCAGATATTCGTTGACATCAGTGACCAATAAATCGCCGCGCAGATAAATGCGCCCTGTGGGGTCGCGGGCGATGAGTGCCATTTCGTCATCAAATTCGTCTTGCAACTCGCCAAAAATCTCTTCGATAAGGTCTTCGTAGGTGATTAAGCCCGCCGTGCCGCCATATTCGTCGAAAACGACGGCAAAATACTCGCCTGATGTGTTAAGGCGGCTCCATACGTCGGCGGCAGGCATGGATTCTGGCACATAGATGGGCTTCCGCAGATCGTCTTTTTCAAGCATTGTTTTGCCCTGCACATGCAGGCGGAATAAATCTTTGACGTGGGTGAAACCGATGATGTCGTCTACCGTTTCGCGGTAAATGGGAATGCGGGAGTAGCCCGTGTCGAGGGCGCGGTCTAGCGTTTCGCGGATGGTGCAATCGTTGCCAACGGCCGTTATGCGGGTACGATGTAACATAATTTGGCGGGCGGTAAGCTCTCGCATTCGGAATGCGTTGCGTACCATCTGCCGTTCAGCGACATCCAAATCGCCGCGCTCGTAACTTTCGGTGACGAGCAATTCGATCTCTTCGGGGGAATGGATTTGTCCATGTCCGCCGCTGGTTTCGTGGCCTGTCAGGTGAAGGATGAAGGTGGCACTGCCGTTGAAGATGTAAATTAACGGCCGTAAAACAAGCAGTGAAAAGCGCATTGGCATAACCAGCATCATCGCCAACCATTCCGGATATTGCACGGCGATTGATTTGGGGAAAAGTTCCCCCATGATGACTTGCAATGTGGTGATGAAGGCTAGGACGGAGAAGCGGGCGATGGTGGCGGAAACGGCCGTTATATCCCCAACCAATCCAATCGGTAACGCCCGCAACCCATCGGCCACCAGCGGCGCGATCTGATTTTCGCCGTACACACCAATCGCCAATGACGAAATGGTGATACCGATTTGGCAAGCAGCGACGTAGTTATCCAGAAGATGGGAATTCTCCATGATCGGCAACAACTGTTGCGCCATCCGATTCCCCTCGCCCGCCATTTGGCTGACGCGAGTACGCCGCGCAGAAACGGTGGCGAATTCAGCGGCCACATACATTGCGTTGAAAAAAATGAGCAGGGAAACGACTAAAACGATCATCATCGGTTGCCACCTTCTCTATTCACATCACAGTTATATCCCCGCCATGCGGGGTTGGAAGGGTCTTCGTGGGAGTCTGTCAACACGGCCGTTCTCCATAAACGCAGGTTAACAAAGGATATTCTTTTGGGTCAAGCTGACTTATCATGATTTTGGGGTTAATTACATTGAAAATAAGGTGTAGGTAAATTGTTTCTCTGTCTCTGTCTCTATCCTCTGTCTATCTTAATCTATCGCCATTGATTTTTCAAATTGACGTTGACCAAGATACGCCATGCCAATACTCAACAGATACAAAACGAAGAGCGGAGCCATCGTCAATAACATGGTTACAGGGTCAACAGAAGGGGTAACAACGGCCGCTAATACAGCAATGCCAACAAGCGCAAATCGCCACTGTTCGCGCAAAGTCGAGCCACTAATAAAGCCGACGCGGGCAATAACATAGATAATAACTGGCATTTCAAAGCTGACACCTAACCAAAACAGCATCGTCACCAAAAAGCCAATGTACTCCTCACCCGTCCATTCTGCCTGAAAAACGGCTGGCATGAAATTAGAAAGGAAGGCGACAGACGCGGGAACTAAAATAAACCAGGCAAAGGAAATGCCCAACAAGAAAAGCGTTAGCGTGACAGGGATGAAAATATAAACGTAGCGGCGTTCTTTCTTACTGAGTGCGGGGACAATAAAGAGCCAAAATTGGTACAAAATAAGCGGCATGGTCAGCGTGAAGCCAAACAAGAGTGCCACTTTGAAATACGTCTCAATCCCTTCCGTTGGACGCAAGGTTTGCAACAGTTGCGCCCCTTCTGGCGCATATTTTGAATACGGTTCAAGCAGGTATTTGAGCAAGCGTTCGGCAAAAATGAAGCCGATAATCGTGCCAAAGGCAACGGCTCCCGCCGCCCATGTGACACGCTTGCGAAGCTCGTTAAGGTGATCAAGAATGCCAGCTTCAGAGCCGTCTTTCTCAACTTCCTCAGTTTTTTTTATTTCTGTTTCGTTTGCGGCACTCATTATTCGGGATCGTCGGCAACGTCAATAAGCGATGGCAAGGTAAGCGGCGGTGAAGGAATGATGATGTCTGTTTC
>CAYSDT010000085.1:0-6635 GCA_964429835.1 uncultured Ardenticatenaceae bacterium
CGAAATCAGTGTACAAAATCAATAAAATCAGACTTCTCCGACAAGCTGCTAGGCAGAAATGACGGATGCGCTCCCCATTAGCCAGCAAACGGCCGTTTGCATTTCGTTTCTACCAGTGGCTTGGGAATGGTTTGTCATGGCTTAATTCTAGCACTACTCCGATTCTTCGGCTTGCTCTTCCTGAATCGCTTGCAGCTCTTCTAAGGCAGCCAACGCCTCACAACCGTACATCACAGCCGGCCCGCCGCCCATGAGAATGGCAACGCCGATGGTTTCGGTGATCTCCTCATAAGTCGCGCCCGCTTGCAACGATTGATTGATGTGATACGCAATGCAACCATCGCAGCGGACGCTGATGCCGATGGCAAGAGCCATTAACTCTTTGACTTTGAAACTTAACGCGCCGTCGGCGGTGGTGACACGGTGCAGACGATTGTACGTTCCCATCGTTTTGGGAATTGCTTGTCCTAACTGCTCCATTAAGCCGAGCATTTGTTTGTAATACGCACGATTCTGTTTTCCAACTACTGCTGTCATATGATTTTCTCCTTGTTATTATGGGCGTGTTGCCCGTTAACTTTGATAATGCTTTGTTCGTCTGCTCATTCCAACTCTGACGCGGGGGCGATGGGCAGCCAGACGGTAACGGCCGTTTCTTCACCCCATGTACTGTCAATGCTGATACTGCCATCGTATCGCTCAACAATCTCTTTGCAAATGGCTAATCCCAGCCCTGTGCCAGGAATGTTGCTGCCATGCTTACCTTTGCCGCGATAGAACCGCTCAAACACATGGGGCAAATCTTCAGGTTCAATGCCCGTCCCATTGTCGCGGATACAAGCGCGAACGTACTTTTTGCCGTCTTTACTATCTTGATCGACATGGAGGGTAATACGGCCGTTTTCCGGTGTGTGCGTCAGCGCATTGTTAATGAGATTGGTGAAAAGTTTCCCTGCATGTTCGGTCGTTATTTTTACTCGTAAGGGCATGTCGGGTAATGTCATCGCATGTTCAATCTGATTTGCCTGCGCTTTTACAGATAAAACAGAAAAATACTGCTTCATCACCGCAATCAAATCAATTGCTGGCAGATTAACGGGAGATGATGCCGCATCCAGACGAGAAATATCAAGTAAATCCTGCAACAACCGCTCCAGTCGGTCAACCTCATGGTGCATAACACCCATATACCGTTCCCGTTTTTCTGGTTTGCCACGCTCTAACAAAGTTAGATACGTTTTGATGTTAGTCATCGGTGTGCGTAATTCGTGCGAAACATTAGAGACAAATTTAGATTTCAGCCGATCCAACTCTTTCAAGCGACCAATATCAGCTTGCATACTGACATAGCCGACAATTTTACCGTTTTCGGTTAACGGGGTGATGCTCATCAGCACGTCATACTCTGTCCCATTTTTATGTATGTTGACCAGTTCACCGCGCCAAGAACGGCCGTTTACCAATTTTCCCGACATCTCCGCATAAACCATCTTACTTGTATGCGGGCTGCGCCACAGACGTGGATGCTGGCCGATTAATTCGGCGCGTGTGTATCCACTCAACCGCTCCATTGCCGGATTGACGTATGAAACCAGATTGTCTATACCCGTGATGATGATGCTTTCACCCGCATTTTCTAAAATGGCAATGGTTCGATCACGTTCTCGTTGCAATTCGGCCGTGCGATGGGTGACTTGTTGCGCCAATATCTGCGTTTGCTGTTGCAACCCTTTATATAAACGCGCCCGCTCCATTGCTGCTGATAATTGCCCAGCTAATGTTGTTAAAAAGCGTACATCCTCCTCGCCAAACTTGCCAATATCAGGATGTGCCACATAAACAACACCAATAGGTTCACCCCGAATGTTAATTGGCACGGCAACTTCTGAGTGCATTGGATCTCGATCTGTAGCAGTATAGTGCAATGGCTCATCGTGTGTATTAAGGATCACAACGGCGTGACCGGAGCGTATCGCTTTACCCATCACGCTGGCATCAATAGGCACACGAATGGTCTGCGGCTCAATGGGGAATCCATACGCGGATCGGTGTGGAATGAGAAAATCTGGCTCTTCAGCCGAAATGAAAGCGATACCGAAAGATTTATAGGGCATTGCCTGCACAATCATTTCAGTGGTCATGTGCAGAAGATCATCTTGATCAACGATGGTGGCGGTGGTTTCGGCAACACGGTGCAAAATGGTTAGTTCATTGATATGTTGCCCAACTTCATGGTACAAGCGATTATTTTCTACAGCAATAGCAGCTTGATTGGCAAAGGCGGCGACTGTTTCTCCCATTGCCGTTGTATAGGCGTAGGGGTGATGATGATCAACATTCAGAATGCCAATGATTTTATCTTTGGCAATTAGTGCGGCTCCAATCCATGATCGTGTGCGATCAAGCGGGGGGGGGGCACTGATCCATTCTGAAGAAGTTTCTGTATCATTAATGATCATCCAATGAGGCGAGGCGGCTACTTTTTTTAATGAATGATGACTGACTGTATTGATAAATTTCTCGGCGATATTATCATCATCAAAACCGCGTCCAATTTCATAATACGCATTTGTACCATTTTCATTTATCAGTTGCAGAGAAACGGTATCGTATTCGACTACCTGTGCTAATAAATTAAAGATATTTTCGTAGAGTTCATTGAGCTTTAGGCTGACAGTGAGCAAGCTGCCAACTTGCTGTAATGTTTTGGAAAGCTGTAACTGTCGTTCCTGTTTGGCAAAAAGTGCGCTGTTTTCAAAGGCGATGGCAGCTTGTTGAGCAATACCAACACATAAAGAGATTTGTTGTTCGGTGAAATGTTGTCGGTGACTGCATTGCCATAATTGAGCGTATCCAAAGGCTTTCCCTTTGATGATCAAGGGCAGGGAAAGGATGGATTTGCCGTCGTATTTCAGAAAATGCCGACGCCCCTCTTCTGTCATATCGGGATCGTCAATGTGGCGGGCATAAGGAATGCCTTTGTCCAGCCATGTTGTATCGCCGATGAAATCGTGGGGAAAGGAGTAGACCGTGTTCAATCCGCCAATAAATTTGTGATTGGGCAAATTGGGGGTGATGTATTCGGCAACGACAACGGCCGTTTCTGTGTCTGGTCGTAATTGGACAATATATGCACTGGTTGCATCAACCCCTTTCCCAAGCTGTCTGGCTAATTCAGTCAGAATGTCGGTAAGAGAGAGGGAGGAGGAAACGGCCGTGCTGGCTTTCAAAATTGCCGTTTTTTGAGCCAACTCCTGTTGAGCGCGATCAAATAGGCGTGCGTTTTCCAGTGAGATGGCGATATGCTGTGCTAATGTTTCAATAACATGCAGATCATTTTCCTGAAAGAAATCAACCTGTTTTGAATCGAGCATTAACGTGCCAATCATTTTTTTGCGATACACCATCGGGGCGGCGATGAATGAGCGTAAATCAGAAGCACCCGGAACCCATATCCAGCCATCCAACTGGCGTACATCAGGGCTGATGATTGATTGTAAATCCTGCGACATTTTGTAAAGGATAGGGCTGTTTTTGAGTAGTTGTTTTGCCTCACGCATCGTTGTCTCTTGATCTGTAAAGCCAGAAACGGTAATGAATTCAGGCTCGCCGCCTCGTGGTACTAAATAAATAGAGGAGGTGTCAAAGGTGATGATTTGTTTCAGTTTTTGCAGGATGCGCTGCACAATGTCGGCACGGCTCATATTTTGGCCGATAAGGCGGGATAGATCACGGATGAGTTCGGCGCGTTGACGTGCTTTTTGTTCTGCTTGGTATAAACGGCCGTTTTCAATCGCCGTCCCAATCATCGCCGCCAGCCCTTTTAATATATTGATCTCAACCGTCGTCCATGCGCGTTCATGTTCACAATCATCAAAACCAATCACCCCCCATATCTCTTTCTCTATATAAATGGGGATAAGCAGGATAGACAGGATGTTAAGAACTTCCATATGCAACTGATCTTCGGCTGAAAAATCAGTCGTAATGCCAGCCATGTACCCTTCTTCATTTACGATGTCTTTCCAACGATTATGCAACGTCCCTTTTTTGTAAATAAGCCCTTGATCTTTTGGATCGCGAACGACAATGGCGGCGGGATCAGCGTGCCAACTGTATTGATGCCATAATCGGAGATCGCCATTTTCTAGCTGTTCCTGCTCATACACATAAATGCGGCTGATGCCTAACTCCTCGCCCATGCGGGAGAAGGCGGCCGGCCACCGTTCCTCGAATTCATTGACAACAAGCAGTTGCTGGCTGGCGTATAAATAGGCGGCTAACAGATCATTTTGGTTTGCGAGCAAGTTATTCATAAAAGGATACGCTTATTCCACATAAGTGCGGAGCAAGGTCGTCTTTTCGGTAGTGCGTACAGTGAAATTTCCAAGTGCGGCGGGCAGAAGGGTGAAGGCAACGGCCGTTAATTCCACCTCATTCCCGCGTTCATCTTGTACAACGGCTTCCCCCGTTATTGTACCCCAGATTTCAAACGTGCTACCGTCACAACGGCCGTTAAACACAGCCCCCGCCTCCATTTCCACCCGCTCAGTGACAAAATAAGGGGTACGACAAAGCAGCGCACGGCGCACACCATCCGCTTCGGCGATGGGTGACGGCGGGCAAATAGCAGGTTCAACCTGCTCAAAATTGATGACATCCAAAGCCCGCTCCACATGCAGCGGGCGCGGCTTGCCATCATGCCCCATCCGATTCCAATCGTACACGCGATACGTCGTGTTGGAATTTTGCTGAATTTCAGCAATCAGCAGCCCGCCCATGATGGCGTGCAACGATCCTGCTGGTACGCAAATATGATCGCCTGTTTTGACAGGCAAATAGTGGAGATGGGGTTCTAAACGGCCGTTTTCAATCCCCTCCTTAAACATCGCCTTCGTCGTCCCCGCCTTCACGCCCAAAATCACCCGCGCGTCGTCGTCGGCATGCAACACCACCCACATTTCGCTTTTGCCCAACTCATTGCCTTCGTGTGCCAGCGCATATTCATCGTTGGGATGGACTTGCACCGAAAGCGGGCGATTGGCATCCAGGATTTTGATTAACAGCGGGAATTTGCCCCGCTCGGCTGCCCACGCGCTCCGTGTGCCGATCAAGCGTTCCCCCAATTCTGCCTGCACAGCGGTGAGGGGGTGATTGGTAAATATGCCATTGGAAACGGCCGTTGTTCCATCATCATGCGCCGCAATCTCCCAACTTTCAGCGATAACGCCTTCGGGCGGCAAATCACGCCCTAAATCGGCCAGCGCACGGCCGCCCCAAATATAATCTTTCAATACGGGCTTAAAAAGTAGTGGGTATAAACTGTTATTTTTGTCTGTATTCATTTGTGAAACCTGTCCAAATGCTCTTTGCGCGTTAAAATAGGAGCGTATTATTTTATCAACGAAAACCGATAGGATTCTCCATGAAAAAAAACAATAAGCTATTCCTCAATGGATTTTTGATACTGTTCGCATTAACGGCCGTTCTTCTCTATCAATTTGGTGAACGATGGCTTCACCTGCTGTTATTATACCTGTCTGGCGCAAGATGGGCGCGAAATTTAGTCAGTCGCATCCCCCTCGCCCAGCGCGTAGCCAGCCGCTTCGTCGCTGGTTACGACATCGACACCGCCCTCAATGTCGCTCGCGGCCTTGAAAGCGATGGCATGTTAGTAACGATGGATTATCTGGGCGAAAGCGTTTCCACCGTCGAAGATGCCATCATTGCCAAAGACCAAATTTTGGCTTTGCTGGATCGCATCGAAGGCAATAATGATATATCCGCAAACGTCTCCGTCAAATTAAGCCAGCTTGGATTAAACATCGATCCCAATCTGGCCTTAGAAAATGTACGCGAACTATTGCAACGCGCTGAACTGTACGGCAACAAAATTCGCATTGACATGGAAGACAGCCCCGTTACCGATCTTACCTTCGATATTTACCGCACCTTGCGCCAAACATTCGGCCACCGCGTCGGCATCGTCATCCAATCGTACCTGCACCGCACCGAAGCGGACACGCTCCAACTCATCGACGAAGGGGCGTGGGTAAGATTATGTAAAGGCGCATACGCTGAACCAGCCGCCGTCGCCTTTGAATCCAAAGAAGACACCGACAACAATTATGTCCATCTTGTCGAAATGATGTTGAGCAAACAAGCCCGCGCCAACGGCCTCCATCTTGCCGTCGCCACCCACGACGAAAAAATGCTCTGGGCAGCGATGGAAGTCGCCGCCGCCAATAACATTCCCGCCTCTGCATTTGAATTCCAAATGCTCTACGGCATCCGCCGCGATTTGCAGAAACAAATCGTCGCCGATGGGTATCAGATGCGCGTTTACGTCCCCTACGGCGAGGCGTGGTATCCTTACTTTGTACGACGCTTGGCCGAACGGCCAGCCAATTTATGGTTTTTTATCAGTAATTTCTTCCGTCAATAACGGCAGTGCCTAGCACGGGGCGCATAACTTAGGGTAAACCAAGACCGTTCGCCCCGTGCTTGGCACTTTTTACACGCATATTCAATAGATAATGAAAGTGCTTGGCACGGGACGTATAGTTTAGGGTAAACCAAGACCGTTTGCCCCGTGCCAAGCACTTTAGTAGGTGAAACATGGTTCAAATAGAAGA
>CAYSDT010000085.1:6735-8169 GCA_964429835.1 uncultured Ardenticatenaceae bacterium
ACCGTTTGCCCCGTGCCAAGCACTTTAGTAGGTGAAACATGGTTCAAATAGAAGAATCCACGCAAATTGCGGGGGTACAAATTGTAAAATTACGGTCATTCGGTGACGAACGCGGCCGTTTTATGGAAACATTTCGCAAAGAATGGTTTCCACAACGCTCATGGGATCAAGTACAGGGCAATCGCTCCGATTCCATCGCGGGAACATTGCGCGGGTTGCATTACCACCACAACCAAGTTGATTATTGGTATGTGCCAAAAGGGATGATTCGCGTGGGGATGGCTGATTTACGGCCGTTTTCCCCCACCTACATGAACACCCAAACCATCGACATGGGCGACGAGAACGAAATCGGTCTCTTCATCCCCATCGGTGTCGCGCACGGCTTCCTCGCCCTCACCGATGTCATCCACACCTACGTCGTTGACCAGTATTATGGTACAGGCGGCGATGAGAACGGCGTGGCATGGAACGACCCCGATTTAGCCATCGACTGGGGCATTGCCGAGCCGCTCATTTCTGATCGGGATGTGGAAAATCGCTTTTTGCGTGACATTCCCGTCAACGAACTCCCGCAGCAAAGTTAGAGAGCATTGAATGGCATTGACTCGCCATTCGCTGCTCGCCACTCGTCTCTATGAGTACACAGCATCCCCACGATCACTTTTTCCGCGAAAGTTTTCAGAAACCAGAAATTATTCGCAGTTTTCTGCACGAATATCTTCCGCCTGCGATGCTGGCTCAATTAGACTTATCAACCCTTGATCTGCAATCTGATACGCATATTGATGAAAATCTTCGCCAACATCAGACGGATTTGCTGTATAAAGTGCATACAATAGCAGACACACCTCTCTATTTATATCTGCTATTTGAACACAAAAGCCAACCTGACCATTGGGTAACGCTGCAACTATTGCGCTACATGGTCAACCGATGGCATGAGCAAGAAAATAAAGGAACGGGTGATTCTCTAACCCCCATCATCCCTTTGGTAATCTATCATGGGGAGAAAAAATGGAAAATAGCGGCCGATTTTCACGCGCTATTTGAATCATTATCGCCTGATTTAATTCCGTACACACCTCAATTCAAGTATCAATTGCACGATTTTTCCCACACATCAGATGTAGAAATTAAGGGAGAGCTAATGTTGCGTGCTTATTTGGAAGTGGTACGCGCTATTTTTGATCCAGAGTTACGGGAAAAATTACCTAAATTGATTGATCTTGTCTTCCGTCTGGAGAATCAA
Source organism: uncultured Ardenticatenaceae bacterium (assembly GCA_964429835.1). Classification (GTDB taxonomy): domain Bacteria; phylum Chloroflexota; class Anaerolineae; order Promineifilales; family Promineifilaceae; genus S016-13. The sequence continues at coordinate 7,988 of CAYSDT010000085.1, forward strand.
CAAACAGGATTGGAATACATATACACAATCTTGTATTATATGAGCAGGGGAACAGATAAAATTGATATGGAGACAATGAAAGATGTCTTACATCAGCAGGGCGAAAAAGGAGATGAACTTATGAGTACGATAGCACAGGAACTAATGCAACGCGGCCGTGTGGAAGGCCGTGTGGAAGGCCG
>CAYSDT010000085.1:8269-9448 GCA_964429835.1 uncultured Ardenticatenaceae bacterium
CGCACAGAAGGAGTTCGTGACAATATTGTCCATTTATTAGAACGAAAATTTGGGGAAGTTCCATTAGCACTTTCGGAACAGCTTGAGCAGCAAAATTTATCTACATTGCAAATGTTGTTTGATGTTGCGCTTGATACACCTTCGTTGAAAGCATTCGATGACGTGTTGGCACGCTATTCAACCCTAAACGGTAAATGAGACGATAGAACCTTATGGATTTTGTAACGATATTACTGATCGTGAAGGCGATCATTGTTCTGTTTTTTTTGCTGATGTTCTTGCGCCGCACGAATTGGGTGTGGGGGATTGGGCTGTTGACGATAACAACGGCCGTTTTACTAGACACCTTCCTCTCCACCTTTGATCGCGCACAGACGATTGCCGATTTGGGCTTCTTTGCCTCCGCCATTGATGGTATGTTGGTCGGCGGCATGGCTGTGTGGGCGTGGGGATTGTTGCGACCGCTTACCGCCACCACTGTCACCGTTGCCGCCGCCGCTCAACCACAATCTCTCGACCCCAGTACGCCCATCCCCAACGCCCCGCTTGCTATTCCCGATTCTGAAATTCCCGATTACGAACTGCTGAAAAAGACGTACAATAATCTTGATTGGCAAGATATGCGCGACCTGCTTTTCGATGCCCAAATCAACGAAAACGATGTGATGCCCGCGACGGGACAAACAACGAGTCAACTGATTATCAACAGCATCAACTACGCCGAACAACATGGTGAGATCGCCCAATATGAAGTTGCTCTCGACCGCATCATCAACCCCATCCCCCCCGAAAACCTTCCCCGCTTAGACAAAATCAATGCCGATTCACCGCCAACGGTGTTACGCCATTATTTGCTGGCGCATTACACCTTAGCCGAACTGGAACAGATGGCGACAACCCTCAATCTGGATTGGGAACAGTTGGAAATGGGCAGTAAAAAGACGAAGGTGCGTAGTTTGTTGGTGGAATTGGGGAAAAACGGCCGTTTGGCAGAACTAATTTCCCTTTTGCAGGCGTAAAACTGGCTTTTCCTTTTTTCATATTGTAAATTTGGACATGGTTCAAAAAGCCAATTTTTTGCTTTACAGTGTGTTATTGCATAACTCAATGCAAAAATAGAACGCGAATGCTTCGCTCGCGGATTTAACGGATAAACGCGGATAAAACAAAGAAAATCCG
>CAYSDT010000086.1:0-9426 GCA_964429835.1 uncultured Ardenticatenaceae bacterium
CGGGTTTCGGACGTTTCAAAGATAAAGTCATCTCGGCCGATGAGGTGAAGCAGTTGCAAGTCAACCTTGTCCGCAGCCATGCGTGCGGCGTGGGCGACAATCTGCCCGATGAGGTTGTACGGGCGATGATGCTCGTGCGGGCAAACACGCTGGCGATTGGTCATTCTGGCGCACGGCCGTTAATCGTCAATCTTCTCATTGATATGCTCAATCACGGCATCCACCCCCGCATCCCCGAACAGGGATCGCTGGGGGCAAGCGGCGATCTTGTGCCGTTGGCACACATGACGCTGGTGCTGATTGGCGAAGGTGAGGTATGGCGTGATGGCGACTGGATTGATGGCAAAACCGCGCTGGCTTCGGTCGGCCTCAGCCCCATCACCCTTGAAGCCAAAGAGGGGCTGGCGTTGCTCAATGGCACCACATTTATGGTTGGGATGGGCGCGTTGGGAGTACGCCGCGCCATCAATTTAACCCTCACCAGTGACATTGCGGCGGCGATGAGTTTGGAAGCGTTATACGGCACAGATCGCGCCTACGATGCGCGTGTTCACGCCGTCCGTCCGCACCCGCGCCAAATTGAATGTGCCGCCTTTTTGCGCCAAACGCTGGCAGGCAGTGAACTGTTGCGTGACCGCACCTCGACCAACGTACAAGACCCGTACACGTTGCGTTGCGTGCCGCAAGTTCACGGTGCAGTCCGCGATGCCATCGCCTACGGGCAATGGGTGATTGCTATTGAACTGAACGCCGTCAACGACAATCCCATCATCTTTGTGGACGAGGAAACAGGCGAGGCCGATGTGATTTCGGCTGGCAATTTTCATGGTGAACCCATCGCCCTGGCAATGGATTACATGGCGTTGGCAATCACCGATTTGGGCAATATGAGCGAACGGCGTGTGGCGCGTTTGGTCGATGCCGATGTGAATGGCGGCGTGTTGCCGATGTTTTTGACGGAGCATGGCGGGCTGGAAAGCGGCTTCATGATCGCCCAATATACGGCGGCGGCGTTGGCTTCAGAAAATAAGATATTGGCACATCCTGCCAGTTCGGACAGCATCACCAGCAGCGCAAATGTAGAAGATCATGTGAGTATGGGGGCAACGGCCGTTCGTCATGCGGCAAAAATCATACATCACACGGAAACCATCGTGGCGATTGAACTGTTATCGGCGGCGCAGGGCATTGATTTTCGGCGTAAGAAAGGGGAGAAGATGGGGATGGGAACGGCCGTTGCTTACGACCTCATCCGTCAGCACGTTCCGTTTTTGGGAGAAGATACTTACCTCGCGCCACACATCGAAGCTGTGCGACAGCTTGTGGCAGATGGTACAATAAAAGAAGCAGTGGAGATGGCGTTAGGAGATTGAATTATGGCATATCAGCAAATGACATTACAGGACATCTTGATTGACATTCATGCACTCAATCAAGATACGGAAACTTACGAACGAAAGTACGGTGTACTTTCGGAAACATTTTACGAATCATACATCAATGGCGAAGAACCTGATGATGATTCGTGGGTACTTGATTGGGCAGACTGGGCTGGTGCTTATCAGATATTGCTCCGTCGCCAAAAACAATATCGACGTGCTATTCAATCTTTACAAAAACAAACACCCACCTTAGTGAATGTAATCAAGAGAACAGTCCAACGTGAACCCATTCCAGTCGCTGTATAATTACGAAGAATACGTTTACACCCTGAGAAAACAGTTCCCATCCATTCAGCGTTCTACGCTGGTTGTTTCGCAACGTGGCAGACGAATGGCAACATTGCAAGGAGAACTCTCGTTTGCTCAAGGATACCGAGTCACAATCAGAGAAAGGCTCTCTTTTGACACTGGCTCTATGAAAATTGAGTTCTATGGATATGAGTTATGGCATGGAGCAGACAAAATTTCTTGGTACGATGCTCAACCACACCCAAACACCCCATCACTTGCAAGTACACACCCCCATCACAAACATATTCCTCCAAATATCAAACGTAATCGTATTCCCGCGCCAATGATGCGTTTCACACGCCCTAATTTGTCCGCGCTTATCCATGAAATTGAAAAACTCATAAACGATCAACAATCAACGAACAATAATTAACGGAGACAACATGACAGAAGTCGTTATCATCAACGCATTAAGAACACCCATCGGCCGTTTGGCTGGGGCATTAGCGGCCGTTCGGCCGGACGATATGGCCGCGCTGGTCATCAAAGAAGTGGTTGACCGTGCGGGCATTGATCCGCATGAGATTGAAGAGGTGTATCTGGGCTGTGCCAATCAGGCGGGCGAAGATAACCGTAACGTGGCGCGGATGGCGACACTGTTGGCAGGCTTTCCGCACGAAGTCGCGGCCGTCACGTTTAATCGGTTGTGCGCCAGCGGTCTGAACGCCGTCAACCAAGCCGCCCGCGCCATTAAAGCGGGCGAAGGGGATGTGTTTGTGGCTGGCGGGGTGGAAAGTATGACTCGTGCGCCGTATTCATTCCCCAAAAATTCGCGCCCGTTTGGCCCCGCAGGCAATATCACAGGATTTGACACCACATTAGGCTGGCGATACCCAAACCCAGCGATGGAGAAGATTTTCCCATTGGAAGGGATGGGCGTAACGGCCGAAAACATCTACGACCAGAGCGCAGAAGGCGTTGTGCAGGGTGGAACCATCACCCGTGAACAGCAGGATGCGTTTGCAATGGGCAGTCAGGAAAAGGCTTGTGATGCGATAAATAACGGCCGTTTCAAAGCAGAAATCATCCCCGTCCCCATCCCACAACGACGGGGCGACCCCGTGATTGTGGACACCGACGAACATCCGCGCATCAAATGGAATGGCGACGAGTACGAGATGGAAACCACGCTCGAACGGCTGGCAAAATTACGCGCTGTCTTCCGCAAAGGTGGCACTGTCACCGCTGGTAATTCCAGCGGATTGAACGATGGGGCGGCGGCGTTGCTCATCATGTCCAAAGAGAAAGCGGACGCGCTGGGGCTAAAACCGATGGCGCGTTGGGTCGGTTCGGCCGCCGCTGGCGTTGACCCACGGGTGATGGGATTAGGGCCGGTCGGGGCGACGCGCAAAGTGTTGAAACGTGCGGGATTGAGCCTTGATGAGATGGATTTGATCGAGCTAAATGAGGCGTTTGCGGTGCAGTCGTTGGCGGTGATGAATGAGTTGGAGATGAATCCCGACATCGTGAACGTCAATGGCGGTGCGATTGCGTTGGGGCATCCGCTGGGTTGCTCTGGGGCGCGGATTTTGACGACGTTGTTGCACGAAATGCACCGCCGCCGCGACGCGGGCGAGAAAATGCAATATGGTCTGGCAACGCTTTGTGTCGGTGTAGGGCAAGGCGAGGCGACGATTATTGAGTTGATGTAGGAAGATAGAGAGGGGAGATAGAGATAGAGAAAAGCACCGCTTGCGCGGTGCTTTTTTTGAATACCTTATGATTACAGAAGAGAGTGGGTTAAGAATTTCAGGTAGTGCCATCGCCATTAACATTGTGTTGGCGTTGGTGAAAACGGCGACGGGCGTGATCGGTAATTCGTATGCACTCGTAGCCGACGGCATTGAATCTACCGCCGACGTATTCTCATCGCTCATCGTTTTTGGCGGATTACGCATCGCCATTCAGCCACCTGACGAAAATCACCCGTATGGGCATGGCAAAGCAGAATCTATCGCGGGGGTCATTGTCGCCCTGTTTTTGTTGGCGGCAGCGGCACTCATCGCCATCCAAAGCGTACGCGAAATTCGCGTTCCCCATCACGCCCCTGAGTGGTATACGTTACTAATTCTCGTCGGGGTCATCATCACAAAAGAGGTGCTGTTTCGCAAAATGTCGCACATTGGTGATGCATTGGAAAGCAGTGCGCTAAAAAGCGATGCGTGGCATCAACGGTCAGATGCTATCACCTCATCGGCAGCGTTTATCGGCATCAGTATCGCCATAATCGGTGGCGAGGGGTACGAGACAGCGGATGATTGGGCGGCGTTACTCGCTTGCGTAATCATCGCTGTCAACGGGGTTCGATTGCTGCTACCTGCCGTTAATGAAGTGATGGATGCGGCCGCACCAGACGAAATTGAACAACAGATACGCAGTATCGCTTCAGAGGTGGATGGTGTAATTGAGATTGAAAAATGCCGCATTCGCAAAAGCGGGTTGGGGTATTTGATGGATATTCATGTGGTGATTGATGGCGAAACGACGGTGTACGATGGTCACCAACTGGGTCATGTAGTGCAGGCGCGTTTACTCAATTCAGATATGCCAATCAAGGATGTGATCGTCCATATTGAGCCAGATAATTTGTAGGCAGAAATCCATCTCTCTGGAAGACGTGGATTCCCACCTTCGCGGGAATGACAAATCGGTTAGTGTCATTAGTCATTAGTTATTCGCCACCCTTTATACACGGCGAATAAATTCACAGCTACGGTTGCGAAGTCGGCCTTCGCCGACTGAGACCTAGACCGCGTAGGCGGTCTTTGCAACCCGTAGGCGCGGTTTTAACCGCCAGCCAACAGGTGGCGAATAATTCGTGACACTAACCAAATCATTAAGTTTACGATAATGGTCTACGCTTCTGCCCGAATCCAAGCGTTCGCTTCGTCCATCTGATCAATGTAATACAGCTTCACTTCGCCGGGAATGAGGAAGCTAAACGCTTTGATAGAACCGCGAATCCACTTTTTATTGGTCACGATCCCCAATTTTTCAAAATGCGTGAAATCTTTCATACCGACTTTGGCATCGTCCCACATCGCTTCTGCTTCATATCCATCGTACTCTTTGCCGAGAATATAAAGAAGGCGTAACTTGTCGTATTTTTCACGCAACTCTTTAAGGGCGGGCATGAAAATGTTTTCATAATCATCGCCACTGATTTTGCCTTGAGCGGTTATAATAATGATATTACTGTCTGGTACTTGTTGTAATTCAATCATGGTTTTTCTCCTGTAAAATTGTGAAATGGGAAGGGAAACGGCCGTTTACACGACGTTTCATATCTACATTATAAACAAGTTCAGATATTGCGTCATTAAATCGTTTAAGATCATCACGGAAATTCAACATCAACCATCACCCACCAGGATGATTATCAACTCAAAATCTCGACCATCGCAAGACCCATAAACCCCTCCTGTTTATGATAGGTCAGCTTATTTTCGGCGGCGTAGGCGCAGCCCAAATCCAAGTATTGGATTCGCCCAACCGGCCTCTACCCCTCATCCCCCAACCGCGCATTATAAACAAACGCCTGACTAGCCGCGAACTCCTTGTACGCCGCAATCGCTTGTGGTCGTAACACATCCTCAACCAGACCAATCCCCCGTTTTCCCAATTCAGCCCGCCATTCTGGATGGATGGGTCCCTCGTCAAAGCCTGTGATCTCTTCTAACTCTGGCCCATCGCCCGCGATGACCAGCGAGCGCACACCTGACCACAGAACTGCGCCAAAACACATCGTGCATGGCCGCCAGTTGACGACGAGTTGATGGGCGGGCAGGTCGTCCGCGCCCAAATCGTAGACACCGAGCAGCTTTTGCGCCAACGAGATTGCCATCACTTCGGCATGAGCCGATGAGCAATGAAACGGCATCACCCGATTGACCCCAATCGTGACCAAACGGCCGTTATCACGCTCGAAAATGCCAGCGGCGAAGGGGCCGCCTGTGTTGCGCTGAAAATTTAGACGTGAGAATTCAATAACGGCCGTCATGCGTTCTTCAATAGTAGGAAAATGGGTCGGCAGGTTGTTGAGTTCATCGACAGCCCAGTCGGGCAGGTCTAGGGTGAAACTTGAATTTGCACTGTTGAATGGGGGTGTGTTGCTCATAATCGTCATGCTCCATTGAGTTCGTTTGTTTTGTTGATGAGTATAGGCGGTTGCGGGGTGTTTGTGAAGAAAACGGCCGTTTATCCCCATCGCCCGCACCTTTTCAAAATTTGGAGGAGACCTGACAGGTAAAACGAGAGACGCTAATAAAACCTGTCAGGTCTTGCCCATCGCCCCCTTAAATTTATGATATAATCAAGGGGACTTATATCTTGAAAAAAGGAAACAATGGACGATCAAATTATTCAAATACTCTCAAATCCAATCATCATCAGCATTCTGATGGTTATCGGCGTGCAAGCGATTCTGATAGAAATCAGCAATCCTGGCGGCTGGGTTATCGGCTTTATCGGCGCGTTCTTTTTGGCGACAGCCCTGTACGGCATGACCCTCATCTCAGTCAATTGGCTGGGGTTGGGATTGGTCGCCATCGCTTTCGTCTTCTTCATGCTGGAGGCCAAAACTCCTACATTTGGCGGGATGTCCATCATCGGCGTACTGCTGATGATGGTGGGGTTATGGGTCGTATTCAACATGACTGATTCGCCCGAAGCGGTCGCCTTGACGCTGCCAGCCGCCTTTTTTATCAGCATTATTTCGGGCGCGGTCTTCGTTTTCGTTGCGGGCAAAGCGTTGCAAGCACAACACGCACCCACCAATACGGGGGCAGAAGGCTTGCTCAATCAGCATGGCGTTGTGCGTAAAAGCATCAAGGCCAAAATGGATGGTGCGCCTTATCGCGGCATGGTATTGGCGGCGGGTGAATTGTGGCAAGCGGAAGCGGACGAACAGATTGATGAAGATGCGGATGTGATTATAACGGCCGTTAATGGCTTATCTATCCACGTTAAAAAGGCATAACGGCACAGGTGCAACGCACTTTTTTATAAGTGCGTCGCACCTTATGAGAGCTAAAAGGCATAACAATAGTATGGCAAAATTCAAAATTGGAATTGATGGGGATGAAGTTGAACTGGAAGTGACGCGGCAAGGCAATAATTTCCGCGTTATCCGCGATGGGCAAACGGTTAATTTGAATCTACTGCATACAAACGGCCGTCATTTCCTACTGGAACAAATCGCTGATGATGGCAAACGGCAGCGAATTCGTGCCGCTGGTCACGCGGATGGGGACACGCGCTACATGTGGGTAAACGGCCGTTCTTTTTCCTATCAAAAAATACAAAATCGCAAACAAACGGCCGTTGATGATGACAGCACCCATCTATCCGCCAGCATCCCCGCCGTTGTTGCCGACATTCTCGTAAGCGTAGGCGACAGCGTAACCGATGGCGACAAGCTCATTTTGCTTGAATCCATGAAAATGATCATCCCCATTCAGGCACAATTCGCAGGCACAGTTCGCAGTGTCAACTGCGCCATTGGCGAAGCAGTGCAACCGGGTGTGCCGTTATTAGAAATGGAACCGATAGCTTAAAAACACGGCAGATAAATCTGCTAGGTTTTAGTCGGCGAAGGCCGACTTTGCAGCCGTAGGCGCGAATTTATTCGCCAGCTAAAACATGCGGGTAATAAAAAAAGGCTCTGTTCTTCATTTTGAAGAACAGAGCCTTTTTCGTAAAAGCTAAAAAATCAGTGCAATCAGCGTAATCAGTATCCCATTCTAAATTGCGGGAACTGCCGCACGGGGCATATCAATCATTAGATTCTCAAAAACCTCACGATCCAGCGTCTCTTTATCGATCAACGTCTTCGCCAAATTCACCATCTTATCCCGATTTTCGCGGATGATATTCAGCGCATTTTCGTAACCAGATTCCAAAAGTTTCCGTACTTCAGAATCAATAATCCTTGCCGCTTCTTCACTATAATTGCGTTGGTTGCCCATATACGCCATTTGTCGGCCAAGAAACGGATCGCTCCCGCCGCTGCCGTATGTGGATAATCCCAACTCTTCCGACATGCCATATTCCATAATCATGGCACGCGCCATCCGCGTTGCTTGCTGTAAATCACTGGATGCGCCAGTGGTCACGCGCCCGAAGAAAATCTCCTCCGCCGCACGGCCGCCTAACGTCATCGTAATTTTGTCTTCAAAGAATTCACGGCTCACCACCATGCGATCTTCTGGCAAAGGCAACACATAACCACCAGCCTGCCCACGCGGAACGATGGTGATCTTTTGCACGGGATCGGTGTGGGGCAGATGGAAACTGACAACAGCATGACCCGCCTCGTGATAAGCGATTGTCAATTTATCATCTTCACTCATCACCTTGCTTTTTCGTTCTGGCCCTAAAGCCACGCGGTCGAATGCGTCTTGGAACTCTAACATGCCAATCGTGGAACTGCTGCGACGGGCGGCAAAGATGGCCGCCTCGTTCATCAAGTTCTCTAAATCGGCACCAGAAAATCCAGCCGTTAAGCGGGCAATGTCGCGGTAAGAGACGACTTTTTCAATCGGTTTGCCCCGTCCATGCACTTTCAAAATCATTTCACGCCCTTTTACATCGGGCAGATCGACGAATACTTTGCGGTCAAAACGGCCGGGACGCAAAAGGGCGGGGTCAAGCACATCGGCGCGATTGGTCGCGGCGATGATGATGACGTTGGTCTCATTATCGAACCCGTCCATCTCGACTAGAATTTGGTTGAGCGTCTGTTCGCGCTCGTCGTTGCCGCCGCCCATGCCAGCACCACGCTGACGGCCGACCGCATCAATTTCATCGACAAAGATGATGGAGGGCGCGTTTTGCTTCGCTTTATTGAACAAATCACGCACACGACTAGCACCAACACCGACGAACATTTCTACAAATTCCGAACCAGAAATATGGAAGAATGGTACGCCAGCTTCGCCAGCAATGGCGCGGGCGAGCAATGTTTTACCCGTACCGGGCGGGCCGATCATCAACACACCTCTGGGGATTCGTGCGCCAACTTGTACGAATTTTTCTGGCTCTTTCAAAAATTGAACAACTTCGACCAAATCTTGTTTGGCCTCTTCTACGCCAGCCACATCATCAAAGGTGACGGTGGGGCGATCCCCATCATTTAGGTTTTTGGCGCGGCTTTTGCCGAAGCCAAAAATACCGCCGCCGCCGCCACCTTGCATTTGGCGGAAGCCGCGACTGAATATCCAGATCAGGAGCAAAATCGGCCCAATTGCCAGAACCAGACTGAACAAATTGTTCATGGCGGTCTGATCATGGACGGTATACGATACGGCGGCAAGTTGCTCAGTGCTGACACCGTAGTATTCCCATGTTTCTGTCATACTGTCGTCAACATGCTTATTTGATCCGTAGATGGTGCCGTCTGGCAGTACAACTTCAACGTTGTCACCAGTCACAGTGATAGATTTAACTTCGCCGCTTTCGATTAAAGCGACAACTTCACTCATGGGGATTTTTTCGGGGCCGTCAAAACGGCCGCTTAACCACAATTGAATTCCGACAACAACAGCGAACACGCCGAGTATCCAAACCCATGATGGTATTGCGGGTTTTTCTTGTTCTTCCATAATTTAGCTCTTTTTCTGATAGAGATGTGTTATTTTAATTTGAATGAAAATTGTATCTCCTCAATATTTCGGGGAGACCTGACAGGTTTTTC
>CAYSDT010000087.1:0-6717 GCA_964429835.1 uncultured Ardenticatenaceae bacterium
GCATACAAGAGGGCGATGTGGTGCTGGTGCTTGATCCGGGCATGGCGTTCGGCACGGGAACCCATCCGACGACGCAGATGTGCTTACAAGCGTTGGAAAAAATCACCAAACCGGGCGATTCGCTCTTCGATGTTGGCACGGGATCGGCAATTTTGGCGATTGCGGCGGCCAAGTTAGGCGCAACGCCGCTCTTGGGCATCGACATCGATCAAGTGGCGATTGATGCGGCCATCGCTAACGCCGAAATGAACGGCGTGGCGGATGGGATTGTGTTTGAAACAGGGGTGCTGACCGACGTTCCCGTCCAACAGTGGAACATCGTGGTCGTCAACATCCTCGCCCCCATCATCATCAGCTTGCTCGATAATGATCGGTTGATGGATTATGTGGCTGACGATGGGTATTTGATTTTGAGCGGTATTGTGGATTCGCAGATGGCTTTGGTGGAAACGGCCGTTACTAATGCTGGCGGTGTAGTGGAAGAAAGGCTGCTCATCCGTGATTGGGTGAGTTATGTGATTCGACGGGCATAGAAAAAGGTATCGGTTAGAAACCGATACCTGACACAAGAAACGCGCTGAAAGCGCGTTAAAAACAGCCCGCTTTCAGCGGGCTTTTGTGTATCAGACCCGTACACGAAGTGGTCGCTGTGCGACATTTCAATCGGTGCCGCGCCGCGCCCCAGAAGTGAAATGCACCCGTTTGCAAGTGGCAAGTGGCGAGTGGCGAGTTTATAATCACGAAACCTTCGTTGACAATTGACAATTGACAATTAACAATTGACCATTGACAATTACCCATTGCGGTTTATCCGCAGGAGAAATTCATGATGAAACGTACAATTACGTTGCTTTTACTATTTTTATGGCTAACGGCCGTTATTCCCACCAACGCCCAATCCGACCCGCCCATCCTCACCATCGGCGAAATACAAGGGGACGGCACGCGCTCCCCTTATCGTGACGAAAAAGTGCAATTCCGCGCCGTCGTCACCGGCATTTATGCCGATTACAGCGCGAGCAGCGATGTGACCTTTTACCTCGTCTATGTGCAGGATGTTCCCGGCGCGGAAGATGGCGACGAGGCGACATCGGATGGGATGGCGTTGTTTATGGGGGCAAGACGGCCGTCTTTGCAGATTGGCGATCAAGTGTTGGTAAACGGCCGTTTAATCGACTATTACGGCCTCAACGAGATAGATGACAACGGTATCAACGTCACCGTCGAAGCCAGCGGCGTGCCTCTGCCCGACCCCATCGCCATCACCCCGCCCGATGGCGACACGACGGCCGATGAGTACATTGAATACTACGAAAAGTACGAAAACATGCTGGTCACGCTGGAAGGCGAATCGGTCGTCGTCGGCCCGACGTACAGCGGCTGCTCGTTCACCGTCGTCAGCGCGGAAAGCGGGATGGAGCGACTGGTACGCAGCAGCCGCGAAGATTCCATCGCCCCGCTTGTGCCGATTTTGCACACCAACGACACCGATTGCGACGGCTTTTTGCACCTGAAAAGCGGCGACATGGTGACGGGCTTGACGGGGCCGTTGACTTACAGCTATGAGCAGTACAAAATCGTAGAGCAGACGGCCGACGAACGTGAAACGACCATCGCCCCCGTGCCGTTGCCCCCTGTACCCCCCGAAACAACCGCCGACCAATTCACAATCGCCAGCTTCAATGTGGAAAATTATTTTGACGCGATTGACGACACGGGCGATGGTGCCGAGCCTAAGCCAAGCCTTGAGGAAATTGCACATAAGCAAGCTAAAATCAGCTATGCCATCGCCGAAACGCTTGGCTGCCCGACGCTTTTGGCGGTGCAAGAGGTGGAAAACGAGGCGTTGTTGTTGGAATTGGCGCAACAAACGGCCGTTTATTGCGATTTCACCTACGATGTCATCCATCACGAAAGTGCCGACGGGCGCGGCATTGATGTGGCCTTGATGGTCGATCCCAACCGCGTGACCGTCACCGATTCTGCCCTGCGCCAAACTTGCACCCCGCTGGACACCAACATCGAAGATGACACTGTTGATTGCAAAGGGTTGGAAGAGCCATTGTTCTCACGCCCGCCGCTACAGGTCGATGTGGAAGTGGATGGCTTGCCGTACACGATTTTTGTCAACCATTTCAAGTCCAAACGGGGCGGCGAAGAGGCCACCACGCCGCGCCGCGTCATGCAAGCGATGCACCTGAACGAATTGACGCTCGATTTAGTCACCGCTAACCCCGACGCACGGGTGATCGTGCTGGGCGATTTCAACGATTACGACCAATCACCGCCGCTGGAACGGCTGGATGAACAGTTGATAACGGTGATGGATCGTATTCCCGAAGAGGAGCGGTACAGCTACATTTACAGCGGCGCGGGGCAACTGTTAGACAACATTTTCGTCTCGCCCGCGCTGTTAGCGTATGTTGATGAGGTGATAATTCAGCACGTCAACGCTGATTTCCCCTACGATTGGGGCGAAAGTGACGACGCGGAGATGATGCCCTATCGCTCCACCGACCATGATTTGCCAATAATGGTAATCAATTTGCCGAACACTGAGCTTGTCGAAGTGGAGACTGCGGAGACTGAGCCTGTCGAAGCCGAAGCAACCATCACCCCCGAAACAGCGGACGCTGAGCCTGTCGAAGCCGAAGCGACTGTTGCGCCTGAACCAGCGGAAACTGAGCTTGTCGAAGTTGAAGCGACCGAGGCAGAACAGAATGCGAATAGCTGGGGATGGTTAGTCGGCGGCGCACTTTTTGGGGCTATTGTTGGCGGTGCGATGGTGTTGATCAATCGCAAGCGAAACAGCTAATAATTAACAGCGAACCGCTAGTACACAACGGCGTAAGTTCCTGTGTGTTTATACTAGCCGTCGCCTGAGCTTGTACAAAACACCTATTTATTATTCAAAATAAGGACATGGTTCAAAAGGAAGAAAAACATCTTTACAGTTTAGCATCGTAAATGGAACGCGGATGGGGCGGATTTAGCGGATAAACACGGATTTTCTTTGTTTTATCCGCGTTTATCCGTTAAATCTGCGAGCGAAGCATCCGCGTTCTATTTTTGTATTGAGTTATGCAATAACACACTGTAAAGCAAAAATTCGGCTTTTTGAACCATGTCAAAATAAGGTAACATCTCAATAATTTGGGGTAAAGACCTGACAGGTTTTACCAAGACCTTTTGTTTTACACGAGTGTCGCAAGGAAACCTGTCAGGTCTCCCCCGATATTTTGAGAAGATACAAAATAAGCCTTAACTGTTAATTGTTTTCAACGGCCGTTACTGGCAAACTGAAATAAAACAAACTCCCCCCATTCTCTCCCGATTCCACCCCAGCCGAACCGCCCAATCTGGCGATAATGCGCGACACAATCGACAATCCTAACCCATGCCCTTCGGCGCGTGTCTCATCTAATCGTGTAAATGCAGAGAAGACGCGATCATAATCAGCGGGATCGATTCCATCACCATTATCAAGTACCCAGAAACGAATTGACCCATCCTCTTGCGGGGTAAACCCCAGCGTTAGGTGCGGTGGTTGACCACCATATTTCAATCCGTTGCTCACATAATTCACCCAGATTTCTTCAAGCCACGGGGCGTAACTCACCACATCAGGCCAGCTATCTGGCTGCACAATCACAGCATCCGCTGCATCAATCGTATAATATAATCGCCCTAATGCTTCGGCAACGACGACGGCCATATTCAATGGTCTTACAACAACTTCCTGTTGCCGCACTCGTGCCAATAACAGCAACGCATGAATAATGCTGTCCATTTTCTTTGCCGTTCCCTGAAGCACATGCAGATATTCATCCATTTCGGCCGCATCATCCACGGGTGAAAGAAGCGGCAAAAGTTCGCTGATACCCATGATCGTTGTCAGTGGGTTTTTTAGATCATGCGCGACCATATGAGCAAACGCTTCTAAATCTTCATTTTGCAATCGCAAATCATTTTCTAACTGTACGCGACGGGTAATGTCGCGCATCAAAATCAACTGCCCAGTTGCAATCCCCTCCGATTCACGCAGGGGCGAGATGTGCATACCATAATGGGTTTGAACGCCATCTCGCGTTATCATAATTTCTTGATGAGAAACGGCCGTTTCCCAACTCCATCCCCAATCCATCCCCCATTCATTTAGAATAGAATCCGCAACAGAACCAATCACTTGCCCCGATTCCATATTCAATATCGTCAACATACTGGGATTCAAATCAATGATGCGATTCTTTTCATCCAAAACCAACATCGCATCACTCATATTTTCAACCAGTTTGTTGCGGGCAACAGGCATTAAATCTAAAAAGCGATGGCGAAAGAGCGCGACCGCAATTAATACACCAGAAAAGGCGAAAATGATGGGTGTAAAATTAAAATTTGGAATGGGTGATAATCCGAGAACATACAGCGTGTCAGAAATGATGGGTAGCAATATGCTGGTTAGAAGCAGTGCGATCTGGCGGCGGTAGATGCCTTTGGTGACGCGCATTTTCTGAAGCAACAGGATAATGCTAAAGAGTAGCAGTATGTAACCGTACAGCGCGTGAATATAGAATGTAAATTGATAATCGTACTCGACTAAAAGAAATAGTGGTGTTGCTTCGGTCAGAGCAGATATGCCTCGCCACCAATGATGCCATCGGTTTGTCCAGATAAGCAGATTACTGATGATGGGAATCACAAACAGCCATGACCGATAGCGTTGCCACTGTTGCTGTTTGTCTGTGTACTCGATGACAACAAGCAACCAAAAAACAGGCAGGAGAGTAATGCCAAAAAAGCCTGTATTCGCCCAAAATAGTTTAACGGAAAGGGTGTGGGCAAGATATTCTAAAATTGTTGCCACGATCCAAATAAACAGACAGCCCATTGTGTAGGCAAATAATCGCCCAATGGTTTGGGCGCGTCGCTGCCAACCGTAAACGACCAAACTTAATGTTATCGTTCCTGATAGTGCCAAAAGTATGATGAATAGTTCCATGAGTATCATCTTATACGGTAATTCTGTATCATTAGTAAAAAGAACCCCCACATGTGTTTGAACTGAATTATAAACGATAATCGACGCTACTAAAAGGGAAAAACGGCCGTTATCGTCAGGAATTATTCCCGATAATGACAGAGGATTTCTAATCAGAACGCTACTCAGCACCTATTTAATGAGTCCGCTAAAAACTCAGTTTCATACCTGTCTCGTATCTTCTCAATATTTCGGGGAGACCTGACAGGTTTTTCGAAGATACTCGTGCAAAACAAGAGGTCTTGATGAAACCTGTCAGGTCTTTACCCCAAGTTATTGAGATGTTACCCTGTCTCCATAATTCGATGCGTACAAAAAAATACCCTAAAAATAGGGCATCCAACTTGGCAAAACGGCCGTGCTGATTGTTCGCATTTTCCAGCCAGCAACAATCTGCACAAGATGTGGGTATCAGTATGCAGTTCAAGCGTGATTTCAACGTGATGTAGCTTACATTTGGTAAATTTCCCTGATGATTCCCACACAAATGCAACCTTGTAGCTGTATTCCATACAGGTTACAATCAAAGTATGACTTGGGATATTGAGTACACCGATACATTTGAATTGTGATGGGACAATTTAAAGCAATCAGAACAAGATTCTGTTGCTATGGTTGTTGGCTTGCTAGAAGCGAAGGGGCCGCATTTACCATTCCCCTATAGCTCGAAAATTTTGGGGTCACGCCATACACAAATGCGTGAATTAAGAGTACAACATCATGGAGAACCATACCGTATTTTGTACGCATTTGATCCAAGACGAGTTGCGCTGTTATTACTTGGTGGAAAGAAAACAGGGAAAGATCGATGGTATGTGTCGCTCATACCTGTTGCCGACAAACTTTTTGATGAACATCTCGATCATTTCAAAGAAGGAGAATTATAGCGATGGCAAAATCATTCAAAGACCTTGTAGAGAAACTCCCTCCAGAGCGTCAGGAAAAAATCGAGGAAGGCACACAAGTGCTACTGTCCGATATGGCGCAGGAAGAGTTACAGAAAGCATTCCAATTAACACAGCTACAGTTAGTAAAAACCCTTGATATGGATCAGGTTGCAATATCGAATATCGAACGTCAATCAGATATGTATGTCAGCACATTACGCCGTTTTTTAGAGGCAATGGGGGCCGAGTTAAAAGTGGTAGCAAGTTTTCCAGATCGAGAGATTATCATCAATCAATTTGAGGGCAACACGGCCGTTTACTCATAATGTTGCGCTGATGACAAGCGAATAAAATATACATATAAACGGCCGTTTCCACACCATAAACCTCCAGTTTTTCCCATTATGCGTTTGAACTTAACCCGTTTTTGTGTATAATGAAATCAACAGAATCCGCCAAGGCTATGTTCTCTGGAACATCCTCAAAGTGGCGGGTCGTTTTTTTTATAAACGACAATCGTGAATTACAACAAACCGTTTCTCCCCATCCCCAAGCAAATCACCCTTTTGAAATCGCGTGGAATGTACGTCTTGATCAGTAATGGCGGTATCAATTGATGGGTTTTCCCGCTCATTGGCAAACATTGCTAATTTGGCAGTAAAACGGCCGTTTTCACCCCCCAAAGGAGTCCCCCATGTCCCTTTTTGATTTTCTCGAAGAACTACGCCCCGCCGTTAACGGCGACCTCCGCACCGACCAAATCAGTCGTGTGCTGTACAGCACCGATGCCAG
>CAYSDT010000087.1:6817-9418 GCA_964429835.1 uncultured Ardenticatenaceae bacterium
GGCAGCCATTCGATTTTGTACGGGATGACGGCCGATCATGTGCTGGAAATGGATGTGATTTTGAGCGACGGATCGCTCGCCCACTTCGGCCCCATCGCCGCCGATGAGTTGGTCGCGTACCAAGAGAAAGCGGGGCTTGAAGGCGAGATTTACCGCCAAATCAGTGCCATCGCCCAAGAAAAGGAAGTTATTGCCGCTGGTACACCAGCGCATTGGCGGCGGTGTGGCGGCTATAATTTGGATCGATTTGATGGGGCGTTTAACTTAGCCTCGCTGGTGTGCGGCGCGGAGGGGACGCTGGCGGTGATGACCGAAATCAAGCTCAATCTTGTGCCGTTGCCGCCGATGACCGCGCTGGCGATTGTGCATTTTGAAGATTTGCAGGCGGCGTTGCGGGCTGTACCAACCATCTTGCAAACCGATCCCGCCGTCGTTGAACTGCTGGATAATATGGGGCTGACGCTTTGTCGTGATGTGCCAGAGTACGCCCGTTTGCTGGATGGATTCATTATCGGTGAGCCGAATTGCGTGTTGATTACAGAATTTTACGGCGAAACAGAAGCCGAATTACGAGGTAAAGTCGCCCATTTAGGCCGCCATTTGCAGGACGCGGACGCGGGCGCGATAACCATCGCCCCCGCTTTTGAGGCGCAATTGCAAGCGGATGTGTGGAAGGTTCGCAAGGTCGGGCTGGGGCTGTTGATGTCGATAAAAGGGGATTATAAGCCGATTCCGTTTATCGAGGATGCGGCCGTTCCCGTCGCCCATTTAGCCGAATATATTGAGAAATTGGAGCGGTTTTGCAACGAGTTGGGGACGGATGTGGCCTACTATGCCCACGCCAGCGCGGGTTGCTTGCATGTACGGCCGTTAATCAATGCAAAAGTCGCCGAAGAGGTCGCCAAGCTGCCCCAAATCAGTGACTTTTCAGTCGAGTTACTGCACGGTTACGGCGGCGCGTTGTCGAGCGAACATGGGGACGGGCGGGCGCGGAGTTGGCTCAATGAGAAGTTCTTTGGGCCAGATTTATACGGCTTATATCAGCGGGTGAAGGCGACGTTTGACCCGTACAATCTGCTTAATCCGGGCAACATTGTGGACGCGGGGGCGATGACTGAGAATCTGCGCTTTGGGGCGGATTATGAGGTGGTGGCATTTGAAACGGCCGTTGATTTCAGTGATGAATTGGGCTTCCATCGCGCCGTCGAAATGTGCAATGGGGCGGCCGTTTGCCGCAAGCGCACCGCCGACACGATGTGTCCCAGCTTCATGGCGACGCGGGAGGAAGAACACAGCACACGCGGGCGGGCAAACCTGTTGCGGGCGGCTCTGTCTGGCGCATTGCCAGCCAGTGCGTTGACCGACGAACGGCTCTACGGGGCGATGGAGTTATGCGTTTCGTGCAAGGCGTGCAAAGCTGAATGTCCATCGTCGGTGGATATGGCAAAAATTAAAGTGGCGTATCTGGACAATTATTACAAGACGAATGGCGTGCCGTTGCGGTCGCGGCTGTTCGCACATTTTGGCAAACTCATGCCGCTGGGTACGGGGGCGATGGCTCCGTTGGCGAATGGGGTCATGCGGAACGGCTTGGTTCGGGCGGGGATGGAACGGTGGTTGGGAATTGGGAAGAAACGGCCGTTACCAGCGTTTGCGCGGCAGTCGTTTAGTGCGTGGTGGGGGAGCAGAGGAGCAGGGGAGAGGGGGAGCGGGGGAGAAATTGTGCTTTTTGTCGATCCGTTTACGAATTACAACACGCCAGCGGTGGCGGTGGCGGCTGTGGCGGTTTTGGCGGCGGCTGGTTTTGAAATTGTGGTTGTGGCGGGGGATGACGGCCGTCCTGCGATTTCAAAAGGGTTGGTCAAAGAGGCAACTGCGGCGGCCAAGAAAACCATCGCCCAACTTGCGCCGTATGCCGAGCGTGGCTTGCCCATCGTTGGGCTGGAACCGAGCAGTTTATTGATGTTACGGGATGAGTATCTGTATTTGCTGAAAGATGATGCGCGGGTGAAGCAGGTTGCGGCACAAGCGGTCACATTTGAGGAATTTATCGCTGATTTGGCCGATGAAGGGGCGTTATCGCTTCGCTTTACGGACGCGCCCAAGCAGATTTTACTGCATGGACATTGCCATCAAAAGGCGTTGGTTGGCACAAAACCCGCGCGTCGTGCCTTGTCGCTGCCACCCAATTACACGGTGACAGAAATTGATTCGGGCTGTTGCGGCATGGCGGGGACGTTTGGGTATGAAGCGGAGCATTACGAGTTGTCGATGCAGATGGGGGAAAGGGGGGTATTAACGGCCGTTCGCTCCGCCGCTGATAATGTGATTGTGGCCGCCGCTGGGTTGAGTTGCCGTGAGCAAATCAAGCATGGCACAACGCGCCGTGCGCTGCATCCCGCCGAGATTTTACGAGATGCGCTAGTGTGAGATAAAGCATTACAGTAGAATATAAAGTATTCAATGTTAATTTCCAGATTTTCTGCCGTACATTTTTCATAAAACGGTAGATTTATAGAGTAGGACACTGATTTTTATTTTTTATCCGTGTTTATGTATCTTCTCAATATTTCGGGGAGACCTGACAGGTTTTTCAAAGAT
>CAYSDT010000088.1:0-2968 GCA_964429835.1 uncultured Ardenticatenaceae bacterium
GGCTGGAATTCCAGTCTGGTTTGTGGTTTTGTGATTGTGGGAGAAACGGCCGTTTTTCCCATTTTTAATCTCCACCATCGTAACTTGTGTTGAAACGGCCGTTTACCCTATTTTGAAATATAGTGTACCCCAGCAATTCCCTCAAAATCTGCATCTTGTGTCCAAAGTGTGGCCTTGCTGGCGCGAGCAGTTGCTAGGATAACGCTGTCGGCCATAGCAAGCTTATGAACACTGGAGATTTGAGCAGCGTTGATTGCTATTTCTTGCGTCAACTCAATGGTAGTGCCAAGAGACATCACGCCAATGGCTTGCAAGGCGGCATCCTCGCCTCGTTGGGTTAGTATGCGTCTGAACACCTCGTAGACGCATATTGTGGGTACAATCAACGTGCCTGTCGATTGAATAATTGGCGCGAACTGTTTTGCGTTTGTGTCGCCAGCAAAATACGCCAGCCAACCTGAAGAATCAACGACGTTCATAATACCCTATCTTCCTTTTCGCGTTGCGGATCGACATCAATTCCCTCGAACATCCCCATAGATTGTTCAATGGGAGGCACGACCACGACACGCAATGTATCGTTATACGGTATGAACATAATTTTTCTGCCTGGTTTAAGATTGAATTGTTCCCGTATTGGACGCGGAATGACGACTTGATATTTGGAAGAAATGGTGACTGTATTCATGCTTTATCACTCCTTTACTATTTTCCATCGAACAACAAACGTAAAGTGATTATACCATGCTGGATTTTACGATACCAACCGCATGTCGAAAAACGGCCGTTTTTTCCCATTTTTAACCCCCATCATCACAACTTTTATTGAAACGGCAGTTGGTGTTTATGCTGTGGTGAGGGTGCGGGGTGTTTTGATTGGGAAACGGCCGTTTTTCTTCCATCTTCAATCTCCACCATCGCAATTTTTGCTGAAAGGGGGTTGGAGCTTGCCCCAACGTCCGTTTATCAAGAAGTCACGCTTTTACCAAAAGCGTGACTTCTCACCCTCAGCTACATCAGATACTTATCCATCCAGCGTTTGATGTGTTCCAGCCGCACAACGCGCCGATCAGTACGGCCGTTTCTCGACAACCCGTGCGCCTCTTCGGGAAAAAGCACCATTTCCGACTCCACACCCATCCGTTTGAGGGCAACGTACAGTTGCTCACCCTGTTCCTGCGGACAGCGCAGGTCTTGTTCGCTGTGGATGACGAGCGTGGGCGTTTTGGCATTGCCGATGAAGCGCATCGGCGACATGCGCCAGTACGCTTCAAAATCATCCCACGGGGTTGATTCCGTGCCGAAAAGGAGTTCCGCCTTCCACCCTAAATCGCTGGCTCCGTACATGCTGATGCCATTGCTGACGACGCGCTGGGCAACGGCCGTTTTGAACCGATCCGTGCGCCCAATAATCATGCCTGTCATGTAACCGCCATAACTGCCGCCCGTCACCCCCATGCGCTCGTTGTCAATATATGGCTGCTCTTCCATATAATCCGCCCACGCCATGATGTCGTCGTAATCGACTGTACCCCATCGCCCGTAAATGGCAGAGGCGAACGCATCGCCATACCCCTGACTGCCGCGCGGATTACTCCAGTAAACGACGTATCCTTGCGCCGCCAGATAGTGGAATTCGTGCATGAAGGCGTGGCCGTATTGCGCCATCGGCCCGCCGTGAATTTCCAGAATGGATGGGTACGTTTTGGTCGAATCGAAGTCGGGCGGGAAGGTGATCCAGCCGTCCAGCGTGACCCCATCGCCCCCCGCAAAGCTGACTTTTTCGACCCGCCCCAACTTGATTTCAGCGAACAGTTCATCGTCAAAATGGGTGAGTTGGCGGCTGTCGCCCGTTGCCATGTCGCGTAACCAGATTTGGTTGGGATGGTCAACTGCGCCCCATAAATACGCCACTTGTTTTTGGGCGTGGTCGAAAGTGAGGGCTTCGATAACGCCATCGCCGCCGATGATGGTTTCCACTTTTTCGCCGTCGAAAGTGACGAGATGTTGGTTGCCGTGCGCGGCGACGATGGTGTAAACGGCCGTTCCATCCAGCCGCCAAATGGGTGAAAGCGAGGGCAAGCCGCTGCCCGTGTCGGACAAGGTTATAGCCGATGAGATGGTCAAATCGAACGGTTGTGACCAGTTTTCGGTTTCGCCATCGCCCACGAAGAGACAGTTATTTTGTTCGGCGTGCTGTGGGAAAGCGCGGCCAAGATAGGCGATGCGGCCATCGGTGGCGTAGGCGGGGGTGAATTTTCCGCCAGCGTGGGCGGGCAACTGCTCCATCTCGCCCCCAGCGGCGGGAATCGTGTACAGTTCGGTGGCCTCAATTTGCAGGTCGGGGTTGTCGCTGCGATTGGAGACGAAGAGGATGTGATTGCCATCGGGCGACCAGATGGGATCGGTTTCATGAAAACGGCCGTTTGTCAGTTGCACCGCCTCGCCACTTTCAGCATCAATCGTCCAGATGTGCCATTTTTCGGCGGGCAAATAACCCGCTCCGTTGGCTTTGTACGTCAAATCAGTGATGTGGCGGGCGACTACGCCCAGCTTTTTGGCCTGCTCATCTTCTTCACGGGCGATGGCTTCCGCGTCTTTTTTGCGAAACTGCAAAAGCAATCGCTCCCCATCGGGCGACAGTGTAAAGCTGCCGAAAGTTCCCTGCAAATCGGTCAGTCGGCGGGCATCACCGCCGTCGAGCGACAGGGTGTACAGTTGTGGCTGTTTTTCGTCGGCACGATTAGAGAGGAAATGGATTAAACGGCCGTGTTTCCCCCATCGCGGCATTGAATCAACATGATCACCGTGCGTCAACGGGCGCGACTCGCCCCCATTCGTCGCCACAATCCACAGATTCGTGTGCTTTTTCTCGGTTATGCGGTCTACCCGTTGCACGGTGAACACAACCTGCGCCCCATCGGGCGACAGTTGCGGGTCGGAAACGGGTTTGAATTTGTATAGATCA
>CAYSDT010000088.1:3068-9403 GCA_964429835.1 uncultured Ardenticatenaceae bacterium
ATTATCAATTATAAATTATCAATTAGCAAAAGGATGATACAATCGCCCGTATGAAAAGCAGAAAATTTGAACAGACAATTATATTGGTGATGCTGGCCTTGATGGGCGGCGCGTGGATCGCATTCTCGCGCCAAATCCCGTCCAGCAATGCCGATTATGACCGCCCAGAAGCCCCGATTGTCGGCCACCTCGCCCCCGATTTCACATTACAAACGTCAACGGGTGAATCCATCACGTTGACGGAATATGTAGATCGAGAAGGGGAAAACGGCCGTCCAGTAGTCCTGAACTTCTGGGCAAGCTGGTGCGCCCCATGCCGCATCGAAACCCCCCATTTCCAACGCGCCGAACTAAAATACGGCAACCAAATTGGGCTATTTGGCATCAATCAGGGCGAATCTGTCGGCGAAGTGGCCGATTTCGGCCGCAGTTTCGGCTTAACCTACCCGCTGCTGGTCGATGAATCGAGCAGCGTCAGCAATCTGTACGCCGTACAAAACCTGCCCACAACCGTCTTCATCGACAGAAACGGCGTGGTGCAAGAAGTCTTTCTCGGCATCCTCAGCCAAGCCGTTCTGGAAGAACGCATCAATAAACTACTAACAGAATGATCAATGGTCAATTGTTAATTGTCAATTGTCAACGAAGAGCGTGCGTATTGTGAAAACATTTTTCATTGACAATTGATCATTGACAATTAACAATTGACAATTTTATATGTATCCATCCATTTCATTAGGTCCATTTGTATTCCCCGTCGCTGGCTTGCTTTATTTGCTAGGGGCGGCGGTCAGTTTGAATGTGGTTGAGCGGGCGGCAAAGCTTCTCAAACTCAATTACAACGCCATTTACGCAACGGCCGTTACTGGTTTAGTTAGCGGCATGGTCGGCGCACGGCTCGTTTTTGTGGCGTTATACTGGTCAGCTTTTCAAGAAAACCTGCTGGCGATCATCTGGCCGCTCAACAGCGGCTATAATTTGGCGGGCGGATTGCTGTTTGGCGCGGCGGGACTGCTGTTTTACGGCCGTTATAAGAAATTACCCCTCGCCTCCACTGCCGACGCGATGATTCCTGGCGTAATTACGGGCTTAATCTTCATCAGTTTGGCCGATTTTTTGGCAGGGCCGGGCATGGGGACATACAGCCGCCAATTTTGGGCGATGGATATGTACGGCGCGTTACGCCATCCCGTGCAAATTTATGAAATAATCGGGGCGGCGTTCGCGCTGTTCGTCTGGTGGAAAATGCGCCCATCGCGCTTGTTTGACGGGCAACTATTTTTGATGACAACGGCCGTTTATGCCGCCAGCCGCCTGTTCACCGACGCATTTCGTCAAAGCAGTTGGTTCACCGCCGACGGGTATCGTATCATTCAAATCATCAGCTTGGCCGTCATGTTAATCTGCCTTTACACGCTGAACCATCAAATCGAAAAGGTAAAAGAAGCTAAAAAATAATTAGACACTGATTACACAAACAAGGTATGAGGTTTTACCATTTGATCCGCAGATTACGCAGATTACCGCAGATTCTTTCTATAAAATCTGCGAAAATCTGTGTAATCTGCGGATTATTAACCCAAGTAAAATCAATATCCCATCTACAACGGAGAACTTATGAGTAAACCAGAATTGCCACCAGACAAGAAAACCCTGACCGACCATTTGCGCGTGTACGCTTTTTACATCATTGACCCCATCGTCACCGTGTTGGCAAAAACTGGCGTTGGGCCAGATGCGTTGACAATTTTGGGCATGGTACTGCATTTCCTTTTCGCGTATCTCATCATGATTGGTGAAATGCGATGGGCGGCCGTTGCCATGACCTTAGCCGTGCCGCTTGACGCGCTGGATGGCTCGTTGGCGCGTAAATTGGGCAAAAAAGATGGTAATTTTGGCGCATTCTTAGACTCCACGCTGGATCGCCTTGCTGAAGTTGTGCTGTTTGCGGGCTTCATCTTCTATTATGTACGGCAAGAAAATGTGAACATGCTGGCCGTCTCCTATCTCGCCGTCACTGGTTCGATTATGGTCAGTTATGCGCGGGCAAAGGCGGAATCGCTCGGCTACTCAGCCAGCGTCGGCGTGCTGAGCCGCGTCGAGCGGTATGTATTGCTCATCGTCTTCCTCTTCATCGACTGGCCGTCGGTTGCGCTGGCAATTATGGCGATTGGCACTTATTTCACCCTGTTTCAACGGCTATTCCATGTCCGCAAACAGGCGTATACACAGGCGGCGCAGGATTTATTGGATGAAGATCCGGTGGAACAATAAGCAAGCGGTCACTCCCCTAATTGAAATGGGACACTGATTTCACTGATTACACTGATTTTTATCTGTGTTCATCTGTGCAACCAGTGTACAAACCGTTGGGGGGAGTCACCGATTACAACAAGGAGATGAGGAATGAGTTTACGTTCTAAAAAACGGCCGTTTATCGAGCCATATTGGTATTTAATCGGCGGCTTATTGCTGATTGCCGCCATCTTATTTATTTATCATTTGGCGACGGGGAACACACCCAACCGTGCCATCTTCACCATCCCCGTCCTTAATTTTGAGGTGTACTGGTACGGCATCGCCATCGTTGGCGGCATTGCGCTGGGCGTATATGTGGTCAGCAAATTGGCCGAAGAGCGGGCGATGCGGCTGTTTGTGAAAGCCGTGCCGTTGAAAGTGCGTAAACGGCCGTTATCCACCCTCAATCTGTCCAAAGAAATCATGCAAAAACTGGGCAAACGCAAGCTCAGCACTGTGGGCGATTTGCTCTTGCAATGGGGGTTCGATCCGCGCTATCTGGGGCTGAATAAGGATGAATTGGAAAAGGTTGAGGGGAAATTAACGGCCGTTAAAGACATCTCCCCCGACTGGCTCACCGACGCATCATGGCGCATCTGGAACCCCGATCACGCTTGGAACGGGGTCATGTGGGCGGTCGTGTTTGGCATGATCGGCGCACGCCTCTATCACATCCTCACCCCCTCCCCCAGCATGGGCATTACTGCCCTCGAATACCTGTCTGATCCCGCACGAATGCTCGATTTTCGCAATGGCGGGCTGGGCATTTATGGCGGCATCGCTGGCGGGCTGTTGGGCATTGGCATTTACACCCGTCGCCAGCGCATTCCATTCTTGGGATGGGCGGATTTAACCGTCATCGGCATGGCGTTGGGGCAGGTTTTTGGGCGATGGGGTAACTTTTTCAATCAAGAACTGTACGGCAAACCAAGCACTCTTCCATGGGCAATAACCATCGACCACCCACTGCCCGCCTTTGCTGAATACAGCACCTTCCATCCCGCCTTTTTGTATGAATCGTTATGGAGTTTGCTTGCGTTTGCGATTTTGTACACACTAAACAAGCGGTATTATCGCCGCCTGTTGACGGGCGACTTATTGGCTTTATACTTGATCTTATACGCGATTGGGCGCACGTTATTGGAAACAACGCGGCTGGACAGCAATATGGTTTCCATCGGCGATATGCAATTGAACATGGCGGTGGCGACGCTGCTGTCCATCATTTTGGCAATACTGATGGCGATCTGGCGCATTGTCGCCCATCGCCGCCGTTAACAATTATTGGAGTAGAGGCTTTAGCCGGCTGAAGCCTCTACTCCGAAAATGAAGGAGAATTTGGCGTAATGACAACAATAGAAGATTTATTATTAACGGCCGTTTCCATCACACGCAACGCAGGCCAATTAGCCAAAGAAATGTGGAGCCAACCACTTGAACTGACAAGCAAAGGATTCCGCGACATCGTGACCGACGCAGACATCGCCGTGCAAAAACTCATCACCGATGCCATCCGCGCCGAATTCCCCGATCATGGCTTTTTGACCGAAGAAAAAGATAGTGATTTACCCGCCACAGGCTCCATCATTTGGGTGATTGATCCGATTGATGGCACGACCAGCTACAGCCACAATCTGCCCCTCTTTTGCGTCTCCGTTGCCGCCATTTCCTCTTTTGGCGAACAGCTAATCGGCGTGGTGTACGACCCGATGCGCGATGAAATGTTCACCGCAGTACGCGGAAAAGGGGCTTGGTTAAACGGCCGTTCTCTCCAAGTCAGCCAAATCGACAATATCGACGAAGCCATCCTCTCCCTTGATTGGTGTGGCGCACCCACACTGCGCCGCAAAACACTCGACAGCCTCAGCCGCGTGGGCGAGCGCGTTCGCAGCATTCGTGCCATCGGCACGGCCGCGTTAGCAATGGCCTGGATCGCCGCTGGGCGATTGGACTGTTACTACAATTTCAACATCAAACCGTGGGATGTGGCCGCCGCCACGCTCATCGTTCTCGAAGCTGGCGGAATGGCGACTGCTCCCAACGGCAACCCCATGTTATGGTCAAATGTAACTGATGGAGTGATTGTGAGTAATGGTCGTTTCCATGACAAATTCTTACAGGAAATAAGCTAATTTGTGATATGATTCTTCTCATCAATAACAATTCATCACACACAGGAAGAAACTATGCGCTGGCCTCCTTACGAACATATATTTTTTGATTGCGATTCCACATTAACGGCCGTTGAAGGTATCGATATCCTCGCCGAAACAGTCGGCAAAAAATGGCGTGTTGAAGTGCTTACTAACGCCGCCATGGATGGCAAGCTAGATCTCAAAGAAATTTACGACAAACGCCTCCGCGCCATCAAACCCACCCACAAACAAATTCGCCAAATACGCCGCGACTACAAACGCAATGTCGTTGAAGACGCAAAAGAACTCATCGCTGCCTTACACGCAATGGGAAAGAAAGTTTACATAATCAGTGGCGGCTTGTACGAACCTGTCGAGCAGTTCGGCATTTATTTGGGCGTGCCAAAAGAGCGTATTCGCGCTGTTGAAGTAGCCTACGACCAACTTTCAGGCGACTGGTGGGATAGCGAAGGCGTAGACAGCGGCGTAAAAAACGAAAAATATATGGAATTCGACGAAGGGCCATTGACGATTAGCAACGGCAAAGCAGAAATCGTGAAGGAATTGATGGGAGGCGACACTGGTCGCGCACTTCTCATCGGTGATGGCAGCAGCGATTTAATGGCGGGTCGTGCTGTTGATCTTTTTGTCGGCTACGGCGGCGTTGTCACCCGCGACCGCGTATTAGCTGAAGCCCCCGTCTTTTTACACAGCAGCAGTCTCGCCCCGCTGCTACCCCTCATTGCTGGCCCAGCCGCTTGTCGCGCCGCCCGCAACCAACCATACGAACCCCTATTTAAGAAAGGTATACAATTAATCGAAACAGGAGCAATTACATTTCAAGATGAACAACTCAACGCAAAATTCAGGAGCGCACTCGATGCGCGATAATACTCCCCATATTAAATTATTCATTCCTGGCCCCACCGAAGTCTTGCCCGAAGTTCTCGACGCGCAAGGCGGCTGGATGATCGGCCACCGTATGCCCGAGTGCCTCGCTTTGATTGGGCGCATTCGGCCAAAATTACGCGCCGTTTTCCTCACCGAAAAGCGCGTTCTCATCGCTCAAAACACAGGCACAGGGTTGATGGAAGCGGCTCTCCGCAACACCGTCAACAAAAAAGTGTTGAACTGTGTCAACGGCGCGTTCAGCAGCCGCTGGGCACAAATTGCAGTTGCCAATGGCAAAGAACAAGAGTCGTTGGAAGTGGAATGGGGTGAGCCAATCATGCCTGAAATGGTGTCCGAACGGTTGGCCGATGGCGGCTTTGATGCCATCTGCATCACCCATAACGAAACCAGCACTGGCGTGACAAACGATCTACCCGCATTGGTGAAAGCAGTTCGCAACGCCCCCAACGGGGACGACATCATGATTTTAGTCGATGCTGTCAGCAGTCTTTCTGGCGTGCGTATCCCATTTGAAGAGTGGGATTTGGATGTGCTGTTGACCTCCAGCCAGAAAGCATTTGCGCTACCAGCGGGTATCTCGTTTGCGGCCGTTTCTGATCGGGCGATGGCGAAAGCGGCAACCGTCCCCAATCGTGGCTACTATTTCGACTTCCTTGTTTTGGAAAAATCTCTGTTGAAGAATCAAACGCCGGCAACAACGGCCGTTTCTCTCTTAAACGCCCTCGATTTCCAATTGGATCGCATCATGGAAGAAGGCGTACAGAATCGCTTCGACCGCCATCTCGCCATGCGCGACCGCACACTGGAATGGGGCATCGCGCACGGCTTCAAGCCGCTCGCCGCCGAAGGGTATCGCTCACCGACCGTCACCTGCTTCCACAACACGCTGGGGCTGGACATTCCTGCCCTCAACGATTTCCTCCGCACGAAAGGCATGTTCCTCTCCAACGGCTACGGCTCCAAGTTGAAGAACAAAACCTTCCGCATCGC
>CAYSDT010000089.1:0-9378 GCA_964429835.1 uncultured Ardenticatenaceae bacterium
AAATGAACCATGCCCTCGTTTACTTTGTTGACTCATTTCTGTTTTCATCATGGTCACGAAAGTAACACTTTTTATGATTCAATGACTACCTCTTGAGTAACATTTATTTTGAGGCAATTCGAGCCTTGACAGGGGAGAAACGGCCGTTATAATTCCCTCTTGCGACCATTGTCGCCTGTTTTTGTGTGTAACCATAATCACGCACATCAACATCAAATTATTAAATGAAAGAGGTTTAGAAATGGGTGCTGTACCAAAGAGAAGAATATCAAAATCGCGTCGTGGTAATCGTCGTTCGCACGATGCCTTAAAGACGTTTCACCTTGTAGAATGCAAGGAATGTGGCGAAATGCGCCGCACACATCATGTATGCCTGAACTGTGGCACATATCGTGGCCGTCAGGTTTTACCAGCAGTAGAAGAATAGTCAGATTCCAAAAAAGGCCGCTTTCTAAGACGGTCTTTTTCTTGCCCACAAAACCTGACAGGTTTCACACAGGGCAATATAGATAGTTAAAAAAACCTGTCAGGTTTGCAATAATGGATGATGAACCATCATCCATCTTCCTTAAAAAATGAGTACAGTTTTTCTATTCCCCGGACAGGGGTCACAGCATGTGGGTATGGGCAGCGATTTATATGATCGCTCCCCATCAGCGCGTGCTGTTTTTGATCAAGCCGACGACTTGCTCGGTTACAGCCTGTCCGCCCTCTGTTTTGAGGGTGCAGAAGAGGAATTGGTAGAAACGGCCGTTCAACAACCCGCCATCTTCACCGTCAGCGTCGCCGCTTGGCAAGAGGTGATGGAACAAGAGTGGGACACGCCCCACTTTGTTGCTGGACACAGTGCGGGCGAATATGCCGCCCTTGTTGCCGCCCAAGCACTCAGTTTCAGCGATGGGTTGGCCTTAATTCGCCGTCGTGGTGAACTAATGAAGCGGGCTGGCGACACAAATCCGGGCGCAATGTCCGCAATTCTTGCGCTGGACGCAGAAACAACGCTCGCTTTATGTCAACAGGCCAGCGAGCGCACAGGAAAACCTGTGCAAATCGCCAACGATAACTGTCCCGGCCAACTGGTCATTTCTGGCAACGAAACGGCGTTGGCGATGGCTGAAACATTGGCGAAAGAAGCTGGCGCACGCAAAATCGTGCGTCTCCCCATTTCAATTGCCGCCCACTCGGTGCTGATGGCATCTGTGGCTGACGAATTTGGGGTACTTGTGGATGAAACGGCCGTTTTTACCCCAAAACTCCCCATCATCGGCAACGTGACCGCCCAACCCTTGCAAACCATCGCCGCCGTTCGCGCTGAACTGAAAGCGCAACTGACCTCATCGGTCATGTGGACGGACTCCATGCGCTATTTATTGGCACAAGGCGCGGACACTTTTGTGGAAGTTGGGCCAGGCAAAACATTATTGAGCTTGGTCAAGCGACTTGATCGCAAAACGAAACGACTCAAATTCGGAGAAGACGAATGAGTGCATTAGCTGGTAAAATCGCCATTGTAACAGGGGCATCACGGGGGATTGGGCGCGTTATTGCTGAAGATTTGGCCGCCAACGGAGCGACTGTTGTCATCAACTATCATTCTAACGCGGCGGCTGCCGACGAGGTGGTGGATGGGATTGTGGAAAAGGGCGGAACGGCCGTTTCCATCCAAGCCGATGTCTCCGATTTTGCCGCTGCACAACAGTTAATCAAAGATACCATCACCGCCTACGGCCAGATTGACATTCTCGTCAACAACGCAGGCACAACCCGCGACGGGCTGCTCTTGGGAATGCGCGAAGAAGCGTGGGACACCGTGCTGGATACCAATCTCAAAAGCGTGTTCAACTGTTGCAAAGCTGCCTCCCGCCCAATGATCCGTCGCAGCCGCAAACATGGCGGCCGAATCATCAACATTTCATCCATTTCTGGTGTGGTCGGGCAAGCGGGGCAGACAAATTACGCCGCTTCCAAAGCGGGCATGATTGGCTTCACGAAATCATTGGCAAAAGAGCTGGGATCGCGGAAAATCACCGTCAATGCCATCGCCCCCGGCTTTGTGTTGACCGATTTAACATCTGGGCTGGATGACAACCTCGTTCAAAAAACAGTAGAAATGATTCCACTAGGGCGATGGGGTGAGGCGCAAGAAATCGCAAATGTGGTAACATTCCTAGCATCAGATAAAGCGTCGTACATCACTGGTCAAACGATTCAGGTTGACGGCGGAATTGCGATGTAAAGAAATTGTCAATGATCAATTGTTAATGGTCAATTGTCAACGAAAA
The DNA here is from genome assembly GCA_964429835.1 of uncultured Ardenticatenaceae bacterium. Classification (GTDB taxonomy): domain Bacteria; phylum Chloroflexota; class Anaerolineae; order Promineifilales; family Promineifilaceae; genus S016-13. The sequence goes on from CAYSDT010000089.1 coordinate 2,283, forward strand.
ACACGCTCGCACACAGCATTCCATTGACAATTATGGTTTGCCCGCATCTGAGTTTTAACATTATGAATGAGATAAAAGATACTTTGGGGCGTTTAAAAATATATAAAACTGTCAATGCTCAATTGTTAAGTGCCAACGAAAAGCACACTCGCGCACAACATTTCGTTGACAATTGACAATTGACAATTGATAATTGACAATTGATCTTTGCGGTTAATCCGCAATCTGGGTTTAATATTATGAATGAGACAGAAGAAAGCTTGGGACGTATCGAAATTGCACCGGCCGTTTTGGTCGCCATCGCCCATTTTGCGGCTGAACGCACAGAAGGCGTGTCTAAAATGGCAACCATCCCGCCTGATATGGCACGCTTGTTTAAGCGGGCGGTAAAACAGGATGGCGTTTTGCTCAATTTGACCGATAATCAAATCAACTTTGATATTTACGTTTACATGGATCCAAAAGCGAATTTGATGGAAACAAGCCATAAATTGCAAGCGGCCGTTGTCGAAGCGGTTGATACGATGATTGGTATGCCCGTTAAATCAGTCAATATCCATGTAGAAGATGTTGTTTACGCGATTGATGATGCTATTTAATAACACACGAGTTGTAATCTGATGAAAACAAGACGCCGCGCACGCCGCACTGCTTTAGAAACATTATACGAAGTAGACCTTGTAGGCCATCCGTTGGGTGAAGTTTTACAAGCTCGTGTAGATGATCATCCGATGGAATCAAAGGGTGTGGCGTTTTCATCTACGCTTGTGCGTGGTGTGCTAGATAATCAGGCATCAATTGATGTATTCATCTCTCGGTATGCGCCCGAATGGCCGCTGGATCAGATGGCAGTCATTGACCGTAACATCTTGCGTATTGCCATTTTTGAGTTTGTGGTCGATGGTGGCACACCGATAAAGGTGGCGATCAATGAGGCCGTCGAATTGGCGAAAGGGTACGCTTCTGACAGTGCGCCGCGCTTCATCAATGGGGTACTTGGCACGTTGGCGGGGCTAGTGACGGAGTTACGGCGGGAGTTGGGATTAGATCCGTTGGAAACGTCTACATCAGATACAGTTAAAACGGCCGTTAATTCCAACTAATCCCCGTAACATCTCAATAACTTGGGGTAAAGACCTGACAGGTTTCATCAAGACCGCTTGTTTTACACGAGTATCTTCGGAAAACCTGTCAGGTCTCCTCGAAATATTGAGAAGATACTAATCCCCACATATTTTAAAAGTCTGAACCGTGTCGCATCTATCATGCCTCACGGTTTTTTTGTAGGTGTTACTATGAATATAATGCGTTGTTACGACAATTACGGCAATGGGACGTTAATATCAGCGGAGGAAATCGAAGCTGGTGTGGCTGTCTATGGTGTGTTTATTGAAAACGGCCGTGTTTTACTCTTGCGTAACAGTCAAAATAATCTATGGCAACTGCCAGGCGGGTTGTTGGCGGCAAATGAACGGCCGTCTCGCGCCGTGCGCCATCACCTGCGCCATATCATGGGTATCTTGCCCGAACTGGGCGACCTGCTGTTATTGGAAGATCAATGTAGGATGGATGAAAACGGCCGTGGGACGCAGGTGTCAACCATGTATTATGCTCTCCATCGCCCCGCCGCTCTCGCCACCGCCCTGCCCGATCAAGAAGAAGGGCTGCAACCTGAATTTGTCGAAATTGAGGGGCTGCAACGGCAACAGTTGCAATTTGGCTACCACGCCATCCACACTGGAGCGGCACGCGCATAACGTAAAAAAATTACCAATTGTTAATTGGCAATGGTCGATTGTCAACGAGGATAAACATTAGGGCAGGGCTATTGCAATCTCATTCACAAACAAAAAAAGGTCGATACTTTATAAAGTATCGACCTTTTTTCGTATCTTCTCAATATTTCGGGGAGACCTGACAGGTTTTTCAAAGATACTCGTGTAAAACAAGAGGCCTTGATGAAACCTGTCAGGTCTTTACCCCAAGTTGTTGAGATGTTACCTTTTTTCGTTTATCTATTTGACGCTATTTCTCTATTTTGCTAATGCAATCTCGGCTGCGTGGAATGTATTTTCCATCAACATGGCAATTGTCATTGGGCCAACGCCGCCGGGTACGGGGGTGATGGCACCAGCAACTTCCACCGCCGTGTCAAATTCCACATCACCAACCAAACGATAACCACGTTTGCGTGTCTCATCATCTTTGCGATTGATGCCTACGTCAATGACCGTGCAACCGGGTTTCAACATATCGCCCGTAATCATTTCTGCCCAACCGATAGCGGCCACAACGATGTCCGCTTTTTTCAGATGTGCGGTTAAATCTTTGGTGCGGCTGTGGCAAATGGTGACGGTTGCATTCGCTTTTTGCAACAGCATCGCCATTGGCAAGCCAACGATGTTTGAACGGCCAACGATGACCGCTTCCGCGCCGCTGGTTTCAATACCAGTCTCTTTCAACAGGCGCATACAGCCTGCGGGTGTACAAGGTACAAACAGGGGTTCACGATCTTTCATCGCCAAACGGCCGATATTGATGGGATGGAAGCCGTCCACATCTTTCTCAATGTCGATGGCGGTCAAGATTGTCTCTTCGTCGATATGGTCGGGCAATGGTAACTGCACCAAAATGCCATGAACGGCTGGATCCGCGTTCAATTTGGAAACCAGCGCAAGCACTTCTTCTTGCGATGTGTCGCCGCCCATTGTGTGACCGAAGGAGTTGATTCCAGCGGCTTCACAGGCGCGTTGCTTCATGCGTACATAGGTGCTGGAGGCGGTATCATCGCCAACAAGCACGGTTGCAAGTCCAGGTGTGTAGCCGTTGTTATCGGCTTTCATTTGGGTAACGCCGTCACGGACTTCGCCGCGAACTTTTTTACCAATTTCTTTACCATCAATAAGTATTGCTGACATTATAATTTTTTCCTTGCCGATTTTTCGGCATGTTAATGGTTTAACGGCCGTGTTTTTGGGTAGAAACGGCAGTTAAACAGAAAAGCCCCAAACAAAATTGTTAAGGGCTGTTTTTTATGTAATCTATCTATATTATTCGGGAAGTATCTCCGTCCCCATAAATTTATCAAACCAAATACCAAGCGCAATAGCGATAAATAGTACCGTAAGCGCATAATATATTGCACCATAATGACTTGCAATTGTGTCTAACACAAAGACAACAATACCTTGTGTCACAATAACGCCAAAGGCTATAGAAATAAGGACTAAACCAAGACGCTTAACAAACATTACGAATCCTTCCAATCAATTTAAGTATCTTCTCAATATTTCGGGGAGACCTGACAGGTTTTCCAAAGATACTTGTGCAAAACAAGAGGTCTTGATGAAACCTGTCAGGTCTTTACCCCAAGTTATTGAGATGTTACCAATTTAACAGTTCAATTTACAGCGACAATTATCCGCTTTATGGCGCAATTGTCAATCGCATGAACAAGAATTTAGGCTTATTTTCAAATCCATCGGTTAAACTGGTTAAAAACCGATGTCTGGTATAAGAAACGCGCTGAAAGCGCGTTCAAAACAGCCCGCTTTCAGCGGGCTTTGCCTATCAGGCATCGGTTTTCAACCGATGCCGCGCTTCATACGATTGCCCTGAATCATCAATTATGTAAGTCGGCAGAGGGTAAATTCGTGCTATAATCCTCCGTCTTTCATCTAAAGGACAACAATACCGTTATGAGTACAGCTTTTATTCTACTGTTAATTACATCTCTAATTTTTGACTTTCTAAATGGGTTCCACGATAGTTCCAATATCGTCGCCACGCCAATCGCATCACGCGCCATGTCACCGCGCAAAATTTTGTATCTGGCCGCCGCCGCCCATTTCATTGGGCCATTCTTATTCGGCGTTGCCGTCGCTGAAACAATCGGTACGGGACTGACCGATCCAGCGAATGTCACTATGCCCGTTCTCGTCGCTGCCATGTCATCGGCCGTGATATGGAACATTGTGACGTGGTGGTTCGGCATTCCTTCTAGTTCATCGCACGCGCTCATTGGTGGACTGGTTGGTGCAGTCATCGTCAGTGCAGGCGTGGAAGCGATCAATCCCGCTGGGCTTATCAAAGTTACTATCGCTCTCTTTTTATCTCCCGTTTTAGGCATTATCGTGGGTTATTTGCTCATGAATTTAACTCTGTTCATCATGCGCGGTGCAAAACCATCTGTGGATGGATTTTTCAAAACCAGTCAGATATTTACAGCGACAGGGTTAGCATTAAGTCATGGCGCAAATGATGCCCAAAAAACGATGGGCATCATCACCTTGGGGCTGATGGTTGAGGGTGTCATTACAGAATTCGCCGTCCCCACATGGGTGATTTTTGCCAGTGCAAGCATGATTGCACTAGGCACTGCTTTAGGCGGTTGGCGGTTGATTAAGACATTAGGATTCCGCATTTACAAAATTCGCCCTGTACATGGATTTGTCTCGCAAATTTCAGGATCGGTGATCATTATGTCAGCGGCCGTTATGGGCGCACCCGTCAGTACCACGCAAGTCATGTCCTCTTCCATTATGGGAGCTGGCAGTGCCGAACGTGCGTCCAAAGTACGCTGGAAAGTAGGTCAAGAAATGTTAATTGCTTGGGTATTAACAATTCCCCTTTCCGCAGTTGTAGCTGTCATTTTATATTTTCCGCTTGAATGGCTTGCTTCGCTCTAATTACAAAAACGACATGGTTCAAAACGTAGAAAACCATCTTTACAGTTGTTGTGGGATTGGGCGACCGTTATGGTCACCCTCAAAGTGTAAAGTTCATTTTGCGTAAAATGAACCATGTCACAAAAATAAATAATATGAGGGGATAGTCACCCCTTCGACCATTATCATGCCTGCGAAGGCAGGCATCCATTCTCTTTTAGAACAGTGGATTTCCGCCTACGCGGGAATAACAATCGAGAGGTTGGTCGAAACGATGACCAATCCCCAATATGATGGTGATAATCAGTACGAGTATCCATCATCAGTATGGAGTTTTTTATGGAATGGCTTAAACGATTTCTAAAACCAAAACAAGATAATTTCACGCTCTATCTCATCCAACAAGGGGAGAAGGCGGTTGAGATTACCGAAGCGTTGCAATCATACTTGCATAAGTCGGTGGAGAAAAAGCAGGAAAAAGCACAAAGAATTGAGCATGAAGCGGATGAGATTCAGCGTATTCTGGTACATGAGTTATTAGATACATTCATCACTCCATTCGACCGTGAAGATATTTTTAGCTTGTCACGCGCATTGGACAATTTCATTGATTATGTGTACGACACAGTGGAAGAGTTGGTCATTTTTGAAGTGGAAGATCCGATTGGTGTGCATGAAATGGCTGACATTATCACCGAAATGGCGCGGGAACTGCATTTAGCCTTACAACGCTTGCAAGACCATCCTGGTGTGGCGGCCGAACATGCCCGCCGTGCCAAAGGGTGTGAAAATCGGGTGGAAGATGTGTATCGGCATACGATTGCAAAGTTGTTTAATGAGCCAGAAGATATACATGAAGTTATGAGTATGCTGAAAAATAGGGAAGTATTGCGCCATCTGTCCAACGCGGCTGATTATGGTGACCGCGCCGCAGATACCATCCTCGACATCGTAGTAAAATGGAGCTAAGGGTTAAATAAAACCCGAAGATTGTCATTCCTGCGAAGGCAGGAATCCACTGTTTCCCAGAGAAATAGATTCCCGCCTACGCGGGAATGACAGTTTGAAGTTTGGGGATTAAGCAACTCCTCGTTCCTAAGTAATAATAAGAGTCCACTGAAAAAAGTTCGACTTTTACCCAATAAGGCATAAATCCTGTCGAGACAAAAAGTTGAACTTTTGGGTTTCGACACCTTTTTTCAGTAGAGTCATAATAATCTCATTCATAAATTACCCTATGGATTCACAACGCCTTCGCCGTTTTCCCGTTGTCATTATGGAACTATTCCGTGATGCGATGATGGAATGGTTAAATGATAAAGCATCTATGCTGGCGGCTGGATTGGCGTATTACACTATTTTTTCATTAACACCCATCGTTATTTTACTAATTGCGATAGGGTCGCGTTTATTACAGAATATCAACGTACAAGAAGCTTTGTTTGGTTATATCACTGATTATGCGGGGCCAGATATTGCCAATTTTGTACAAAGCATACTGATTTCTTCAGACAGTCTCCCCAGCAATTCCAGCAGTTTAATGGTCACTATCGTCAGTTTTGGCGTTATTTTTTGGGGTGCATCTGGTGTTTTTAATCAGCTTAAACGCGCTCTTAATATCATCTGGGCAGTAGAGCCAAAGCCGCGACTGGGTTGGCGTGGTGGTGTGTATTATTTACAAACGCGCTTACTGGCGGTTGTTATGGTGTTGGCGATTGGGTTTTTACTTAGCTTGTCACTATTTCTGAACACGATCATCGGCAATTTTAACCATTTTATAGAGGAATACTTTCCTGAAATAAGTGGCATACTAAATAATTCAACAACATCAATTGTTCTTTTTGGTATTACGATTATGTCGTTTGCGATTATTTACAAGGCGTTGCCTGATGCAAAAATATCATGGAAGGATGTGTGGTTGGGGGGATTGGTAACGGCCGTTTTGTTCGCACTTGGCAACTTTGCATTAAGCAAATATATCCAGATCAGCAATATCGGTTCCGCCTTTGGGGCGGCTGGGTCGCTAATCATCCTCCTCATCTGGATGTATTACTCGGCGCAGATATTTTTCTACGGGGCTGAGTTCACGAAAGTGTACGCCAATAAATATGGCTCGAAAGTTGTCCCTGCGAACGATGCCATCGCCGTTCGCCGCGAACTTATTTACGATGACGCGCCTCCGCCCGCGCCGATCAACCCTGTCAGTTTGCCCATCTCATTTTATGAACCTGAATTAAAACGGCCGTCTTCCAATAAACAAAAAGGAAAATTGGCAGGATTCGGGCTGATTGGGTTGGCGATTGGACTGTTTTTAGGGTATTTGGGCGGGCGGGAATAAAAATTGCCCTAACAGGCATGATTTATTTACACTTTTGGGCGACCTTTATGGTCGCCCGATACGACAACGCATTGTAAAGATGATTTTTCTT
>CAYSDT010000090.1:0-9209 GCA_964429835.1 uncultured Ardenticatenaceae bacterium
CTAACGGCCGTCTTTTTTGTTATCTTGACTATGGTACAACAGGGCAGTACCATATATAGCATGAAGCGGAAATACAGAAAAACAATGGAGCTTATATTTGCACACCCAGTAAGCGCAAATATAAAATGGCACAGTATTGAGGCATTATTGATTGAATTGGGTGCTGAAATTGATGAGCGTGAAGGCTCTCGTGTTGAGGTTTTTCTTTTCGGTGAAGTCCGAATTTACCATCGCCCACACCCAAGACCTGATACAGATAAAGGCGCGGTGGCAAATATCCGTAATTGGCTAAAAGCAAATGAGGTGACACCATGATGAACCTAATGCACATTGATGGCTATCGTGCCATCATTCAATATGACCCAGACATTGAAATGTTTCGCGGTGAATTTATTGGGCTTAATGGCGGCGCAGATTTTTACGCAAAGGATATTGAAGGGCTGCATAAAGAAGGATCAATATCGTTGCGGGTTTTTATTGAAGCGTGTGAAGCACGCGGTCTTGAACCTGGAAAGGCGTACTCTGGCAAATTTAATGTTCGTATTACGCCAAAATTACACGCCAAAGCTGCTACAGCGGCAGCAGTACACGGCAAAAGTTTGAACCAGTGGGTTTTTGATACATTGGATCATGCTGTTCGTGTGTGATTTATGCTGAGAAGCGTAATTTAATGGGAAATAAAGTGGAGACGGCCAAACGGCCGTCTTTTTTGTTATCTGGGTGGGGAAAAGAAATTGTCAATGGTCAATTGTCAATGATCAATTGTCAACGGGGGGTGATGATTACGAACACCTTATTTGTGCTGAAAGGCATGGTTCGGTGGGAAATAGTGGGAAATACAGAAGGGGCGGGCTAACGGCCGTCTTTTTTGTTATCTGGGCGGGGAAAAGAAATTGTCAATTGTTAATTGTCAATGGTCAATTGTCAACGGGAGGGTGTTGGCAAGCGTTACCCTCGTTGACAATTAAAAATTGACCATTGATCATTGACAATTTCTTTCAGGCTAGTGCGGGTAAAATGACGCGAAAAAGGGCGTACAGGTTGAGGGTGAGCAAAAAGAGGGCTAATCCTGCGGGGACGGCGTAATTTAGCCATTGGTAACGGCGGGCAAACGGCCGTATCCACACCCCTAACCCAATCGCCCCCGCAAGGGCGATGGGGATGAGCGCGGGGAATAAGTAGCGGCCTTGATGTTGCACAAAAGTGATGTTATAGCCGACGTGAACGGCGATGGAGAAGAGAAAAACGGCCGTTAATAAAACCATCGCCGCCGACGGCCGTTTTCCCCGTTTGTTGAATAGATGAAGCAAAAAGCCGACGAGTGCCGCCGCACTTAACAAGCCGAGAAGTTGATAAACACGGCCGTTCATCGGCACAGTCATCCAGCCAAATTGCCCCCAAAAACTGTGAAATGTAGTCGTGAGGAAGCGGCGGACAACTTCGACTGCGCCCAAATCAGCGATCCAGTCGGCAGTGCGTGGTTGCCCGATGACGACGGCATCGTGTGTCGTTTTGCCGAAAATGTCAAAACCTCCATAAACGATAAGATTCCGTCCCCACCAGAGTGAGGCCAGTAATCCTGCTGGTACAAAAACGAGCAAGCCCGTTCGTATTAAATTACGCCAATCGCCCCAGAATCGCCAGATGAGCAGCCCCAGCACGATGAAACCCATCGTGTAAACTGTCCCTTTGGTCAAAAATCCTAGTCCCAACAGTACACCCACGCCCAGCCATTCCTTATCCATCTGCGTAAATCTGCGTAATCTGCGGAGTTCCTCTTTTTTCGGGCGGGCAACGATGCCGACAAGCAACCATAACAGGGTGGCGATGATGAGTTCGGCGAAACTGTCATTATTGACAGAAGCCATCATGGCTAAATGTTGCGGGAGGAGGGCGACAAAAACGGCCGTTGTCCATACCAGCCACTCTTCATTGGGAAAAATGCGGCGGGCGGTCAGGTACGCCATCACCACCACGCCCGCGCCGATGAACAGCGAAAAGAGGCGCATGGCGATGAGGCTGCCGTTACTGAGTTGGTAGACGGGGGTTTGCAACAGATAATAGAGCGGTGGCTGCCAATCTTCGTAGCTGATGGGGTCGATGGGGTAGGCGGGGCTGAAATGTTCTTCAAAAACGGCCGTTATCAGATATTCCTGATCGTAATCGCCCGCTTCCATGATGGGAAAACGGCCGTTTGCCAGTTGCCGCACATAATTATAATGCGCTGGCTCGTCTGGCGTTTCCCACGCGGGGGTCAGCACCGCGTACAGTCCGCCCATCAAAAAGTAAACGATGAGCAGGAGAATGAGCGGCGAGTGGGTGACAAGTGGCGAGTGGCGAGTGGCGAGTGGCGAGTTTCTGTTATCCATATCTATGTTTCCTGCTTACAGATTTGTCACCCGCAGACTCGCTACTCGCAAACCCGCTACTTGCAACTTGCTATTTTTTCCCAAAAATGTTCCCCAATTTCCGTGAATCTGCCTTTTTCTTTTTTAATGCGGCTTGCAATTGCAAAGCGGGGCGGTAATCAGGACGGAAGCGCAAGGCCATCTGGTTACTGCGATTGCACTCTTGCAAATTCTTCTGTTTCCAATAAATGACGCTGATCTTGTGCCACAAAACGGGGTTTTCTTTGTCGATGGATATCCCGCTTTTGTACGCTTCCAACGCCTCATCCAATTTGCCCTGTTCGGCGTAAAAATCGGCCAAACCTGAGCGCATTCGGATGCGTTGCGGATTGGTGTCGGCGCGTTGGGCGGCTTTTTCTGACCAAACGGCCGTTTGCTCCACATCACCCACCTGCATCCAATACGCCGCTTCGGCCGTGTAGACATAATAATTGCCCATCTCCGCGTCGTGCAGATAATCCAATACCAGTCGCGCATCCTCCAGATTGCCGCTGTAAATGTAGACGAACCCTTCAATGACGTTAATTTCAACCACTTCGGGGGCGATGGCTTGTGCTTTTTCCAGCCATGACATGACTGCTTCTAAACTGTTTGCACTGTAAGAACCATCTTTTTCACGAGCGGCCGAGAGCAAAACGGCCGCTACGCCCGCATACGCATACGGCGCGGAATCACTCCCCTGAAAGATGCGTAATGCTTCCGACAGTTGCTTGGGGTTGCCCTGCGAACCAGCGATCTTTTCCATCCCGATTTCATACGAGGTGCTGCCACGCTTGGTCGCCTGTTCGAGCGACGGCCACTCCATTTTGGCAACGGCTGGCAATATCTTTTGAACAAGTGCTTCACCCATTAGTTTTCTCCTGATTTGCTAGATAGCGGTTGTAATTGCTGCGTGGTGAGTGTCATGTGTACTTGTAGTGTACAGAAACCGCTTATAAATGCAATCTGTTTGGGGGCATGGCGAATGAATTCGCGGCAACGTACAATCTTCGGTTGCTTACAAAGTCGGCCTTCGCCGACTAAGTTTCAGTCGGCGAAGGCCGACTTTGCAATTGTAGGCGCGGTTTTAACCGCCATGTTAACCATTTACCCCAGAACTGAAATGTACCCGTTGTTATTTTCAAAGTGGAAACTCTTATCGTTTTGGATACAATTGCACCACCTCCTGTTTTATGAGAAACGCATCTGGAAAATCGTATGAATCAATCCCATCGCAATGTTTATATTTTTTCGTTCCTGTTAATCCTGTTGTTTATGGTTGGCGTTTACGCTACTCATCAGCAGTTCACCGTCAAGGCGGTCGGCGCGAATGACTTTTATCCACGTTGGCGTGGAAGCCAACTGTTTTGGAATGAAGGGGTAGACCCCTATTCCGACGCGGCGACGGATGCAATTCAAATGGATATGCGTGGACGATTATCCGATGCAGATGAAGACCAGTTGCGGTTTGTGTATCCGTTTTACACCAGTTTCATGCTGTTGCCGCTACTTCGGGCGGATTATCTGTGGGTGCAGGCGATTTGGTTGGTTTTATTGCAATTTGCGTTGGTAGGCAGTGTGTTCCTGATTTTGCAGCTATTGGAATGGAAGATGCCGGTGTGGTTAACGGCCGTTACTTTCCTTTGGGCTATTCTTTTTTACAACAGCACCCGCACCATCATTTTAGGCCAATTTGCAGGACTGGTTTTGCTCTGGCTCATCAGCACGTTTCTCGCCTTAAAATATGACATGGATATTTTGGCAGGCGTGTTGATCGCACTGACGACTGTCAAACCACAGATGGTATTTTTGATTATTCCCGCCTTGCTCATTTGGGCGATTGGGCAGAAACGATGGCGATTTGTTGCTAGTTCGGCACTCAGCATGGTTGTGTTGATGGGCGCGTCTTTCCTGTTGCTGCCTACATGGCTGTCCTCTTTTGTTGCCCAAGTCATCGACTATCCCAATTACACCGTCACCCCATCGCCCGTGAATGCACTTACGGATTACTTTTTTCCGCAATTGGGCAAACCTGTTGAGATGGGTATTATTTTGCTGTTGATGACCTACTTATTGTACGAATGGCGGCGATTGCCCAAGCTAAACATCCGCACAACTGAATTTATATGGGTGATGGGATTGACGCTGGTTATCAGTAATATGGTCGTCACCCGCACGGCGACGACGAATTACATTGTGATGTATTTGCCGCTGTTTCTTGTTCTGAAATATGTGGCTGAACGATGGGGGAATGGATGGGTTGCCCTATTTTACGGGGCAAGCGTCATTTTTAGCTGGGTGTTATTCCTCACCACCATCAGTGGCGATTTTGAACATCCCATCAATTATTTGCCGTTGCCATTTGGCTTATTGGCGGCGATGGTTGTTTTACGGCCGTTTTTGACCACAAGGAGACGTTAATCATGAACGAAAAGGTAAGAAACGCTTCAGACGAGCAGAAGAAACGATGGATGTTGGCGGTGTTGGGGGTTGTGTTCATGGTTGGCGTTTCGCTTGTGCTGAATAGCGTGCCTATTACGCGCTTGCGATCTGATATTTATTTACGTTGGTATGCCACCAATAAATTATTTGATGAAGACCGGGATCTGTACAGCCCGTTGAATGGGCAGGAAGTTGACCAGATTGTGTATGGACAGCCATCGGGCATGAAACCCGGATTTTATTATCCAGCACATCTCATTTTGTTCACCGCGCCGTTGGCAAAATTGCCTTATCGAACAGCCCATTTTATATGGACATTGGCGGTGCAATTTTTTTTCTTCGCCAGTTTATGGATCCTGATTCGGGAAACAGGATGGCCGGCGACAGCGAATGGTATGGCTCTGTTTTTGGTGATGGCGGCACTGGTTTTACCAAGTTTGCAGCATACGATTTGGGGACAATTTAATACGGTTGGGATGTTGGGACTGGCATTAAGCTATATGGCTTTGCGGCGGGAACGGTATGGATGGGCGGGCATTTGGGCGGTTGCATTAACGGTTAAACCGCAAAATTACGCCCTTTTGTTGATTTTCTTGTTTATATGGGCGTTTAGTAAGCGAACTCGCTGGCGATTTATTGTCGGATTTGGTGTAACGGCCGTTTTCATGTGGATCATACCAGCTATCTTTCAACCAAACTGGGTGTTTGACTTCTTCGGCTCACTTAACCAGTATATTCCAGTCTCATCTTCCATAGATATGTTGTGGAATCCATACCAAATCACAGCTATTGCCTTATCCATCGCCGCTATGTTGCTCTTTTTTCGCAACCGTAAAACGGCCGTTGTTTCAGCATCATTTGCGGGTTGTTTAAGCCTGAGCTTGGCGGTGTGGGCGTTGGTTTTTCCAGTTTCTGGCATGTTTCATGTGTTGCCATTGGCGTTAGCTGTCATTTTATTGATGCCCCATTGGTTGCAGCGTTCCCCACGGTTCTACCGCCTCATTTGGTATGGATTGATGGCTCTATTTGTTGTTGGCTGGATTGCCTTCATTATCGGCCTTACCCTGCCTGGCGGATATGGACTGCATATTTTTTGGACACAATTATTATACAAAGACTTTTTCCCCCTGTTTATAGCGGCAATTTCTTTGCCGCTTTGCTTATCAACTGAAACATCATCTAATTTGGAGTTGAACCATGATTAAAAACAAGAAGGTAGTCGTTGTCATGCCCGCTTACAATGCAGAGCAAACATTGCGCCGCACCTACGATGAGATTCCACACAACATCGTGGATGAAATTATCTTGGTGGATGATGCCAGCCAAGATCACACAGCAGAAGTTTCGCGGGAGTTAGGAATTCAGACGATTGTTCATGCTGAGAATAAAGGGTATGGGGGCAACCAGAAGACGTGCTACAAAACGGCCGTTTCCCTCAACGCTGATATTGTCATCATGCTTCACCCTGATTATCAATACACCCCGCTTCTCATCACCGCGATGGCTTCGCTTTTGGCCGAAGGGGTATTTGATTGCGTATTGGGGTCGCGGATTTTGGGCGTAGGTGCGCGTAAAGGGGGGATGCCACTGTATAAATATATCTCTAATCGGTTTTTAACGGCCGTTCAAAATTTCATCATCGGCTATAAATTGTCCGAATACCACACTGGCTATCGCGGCTTTACCCGTGAACTGCTGACAAGCATTGAATACGGTAATAATTCTGACAATTTCATTTTTGATAATCAAATGTTATGTCAAATTGTGTACAGTGGCTACAGCATCGGTGAAATTACCTGCCCAACCCGCTACATGGACGACTCTTCTTCCATCAGCTTTAAGAACTCATCTGTTTATGGGCTGGGTGTGTTAAAAAATTCAATCATTTTTCGGTTGCACAAATGGGGAATTGTACACTCGCCGTTGTTTCCATCCTGAAATTAAGGTGGGGTCAGTTGCTGTTGGTATAGCGCAGGGATGGAGCCGTGAATCAGCCCGCGCCACGGGATGAAAAGAAACCATGCTGTCAATGGCGTGATAATGCTGCCCATTTCGCCGAGCGGGGATTGTGTGTATAGTGCCACGATGAGCAAGAAGAGGGCGAAATACCAACGACGGAATATGAATAGTTGACCGAGAAGGGGAAGCAGTAAAACACCATCGTAGGCGCGGGTGTAGGGGGTGATGATGAGAACGGCCGTTAGCCATGCTGACCACCACGCCGTAGAAGCTCCCTTTTGCAACCACATCCAATACGCCATTACCCCGACAACGAACAGGCGCATAAATTGTGCCGGCCAAGATGGTAACGCCCACAGCCAAAGCTCTCGTTCCAATGTTGATTTCCAATAGGGTGCAGTTAATTTTTGCACTTCTACCGCTTTGCTGATCAGCCATGGCGGTGTGACAAGCAATGTGATTCCCAGAATGACAAGACCGATAGCAGCCAAGCCAACGAGCCGCCGATCTCGATGCCATAACATATCCAAAACCAGCGGCGCGGCTATAAAAATGCCCAATTGCGGTTTTAGACCAATAAGTAGAAAGGCGACGGCTAATTTGAGGATGGGTAGAGGGGAAACGGCCGTTCTTTCCCCATCATACACCAACTCAATCGCCCAGATTGTGCCTAGCAAAACAAGCGGTGTCACCTGCCCAAACAGCAGGCTAATCAATGACCACGGCAGCAAAATGAGCAAAAACGGCCGTAATCCATGAAACCCCCACGCTTGCATCCGCGACAACGCAATGATGATCGTTAAAATTAAAAATAACAGCCACGCTGCTTGTGCAATTTTCAGCGGCAATAAGCCAAACGGTAACAAGATCAGCAATAACCATGCGGGGCTGAAAAAATCTGGCGTTGGATTGCCTTCGCTTACGACAACGTATGAAGTGGTGTATGGATTTTCGCCAGCCAGTGTGTAGCGGGCGGCAGGGTAGAAGGTTTGGTCAAAATCAATTAGGCGCGGAATAAGCGGCGCGATTTGAACGGTAATGATGGTCAAAATGAGCAGCAATGCCGCAAATAACCCCCAGCGCAATGGTGGTGATAGTTCTAAGCGAGAATTGCCATCATTACTCATCGCGTAATCTCATAAAGTGTATATTGCTCGCCCCACTCGCCAACAACGGTGAGATGGTTCTGTTTCAACGCTTCCAGCACGGCCAAATCTGCGGCACTGATGTTGGTTCCAATCGGGTTGTCTTCGGCTTCCAGCAGAAAATCTAAGCCGCCTTGAAAAAGCAGCAGATGGGTGAAGCCATCCGCTTCCCATTTTTCAGCAATGCCAGCCGCATCCAGCTCCTCATGTTGTGTCAGGTGCAAAAATCGTCCTAAAATGGGGTCGGGATCACAGACGATGGCGGGGTCGCAACTGTAGGTGCGGGGTTCCCAAAGCATGACGACGGCACTGTCGGCGGGCAGGGTGTTGATTCCTTCGGTAACGGCCGTTTGATACAATCCCAGCCGTCGTTCAATATAATCCCCTTCACTTTCCAATCCCAGCACCGACGGGATGGGGTTGATGGTCGCAAATTCCAGCCCATAGCTGATGAGCATGATGACGAGGGTGATGTTGATGAGCGTCTGAATCAGCCACGGGGCGTTGAGTTGCGGGTGGCGTAATGTTTGCAATTTGGAAAGGATGAGGCCGTTGATAACGGCCGTTACGCCAAAAATCAAAAAGATGAGCCGTGCCTGCAACAGCAACGCCGTCTGCGCGATACCATTAAGCCATAATAGGTAATTGATGCCGATCAACAGCAACATAAACCAGAGGGCTTTCTTTTCCTTGCGTTCCAATCGCCCCCACACCAGCGGCAACAGCAGTAGCAGCCCAAAAATGAAGGGGCCGATGGTCGCATCGTAAGCCGCGCCGCCCTGTCGGCCAATAACCGTCGCTTCCAGCCAGATGAAGGGTAGTCGCATGGGGTTTGTGAACGCCAAACCTGTGCCAGGCAAGCTATACCACCATGTCCACCACTCGTCCCAAAAGCGGGCATTGTCGATGAAAAATGGATAGACGGGGTTGCCTGTGGTGATGCCATTTTCGATCAGCCACGGAATGACGGTGATGAAGGCGGTCACGCCAATCAGCATCAGTCGCTTGAAAATAGTTAGCACGCCATCCCGCCGCGACACCCAAATCAGAGCGATGGCGATGGCGATGGGAGTGGCAACGGCCGTATATTTTAGTCCGCCGCCAAAGCCGATGAACAGGCCGAGTATGATGAGCCAGCCCCAATTGTCATTCCCGCGTAGGCGGGAATCCATCCAGCGATAGAAAGCGTAGAAAGCGGCCGTCGTGTAAAACATCAGGGTGATGTCCACATACGGCCAGCGCATGAGGGTGAAGAAGGAGGGGATGGTGAGTAGCA
>CAYSDT010000091.1:0-2022 GCA_964429835.1 uncultured Ardenticatenaceae bacterium
TCTTTTACGATGACTTGATACTCAATTATAGACATAAGGTTTCTTCCCGTTTTCGATTATCGTCTGACTACTATTAGGATTTTACTCGATCTTTATCTAGTTTAGCAAGAAAATTTTTATTAGCTGTGTAAAATAGGGAAAAAATTAGAGGATAGAGCTAGAGGTAGAGAGCGTTGTGACCTATTGGAAAAAGAGAATTGGACACGGATTGCGCTGATTTCACTGATAAAAGGGGTTCTTTGAGTAATTGTGGGGTGAGGGCTTGGCAACACCAAGCCCGTACAGTAGGGGCTTGGCGTTGCCAAGCCCAATAACCCCATAAAATCTCAAAGAGCCATAAAAGGCTCAAAATCAGTGTCCAAATTAAGAGGAGATAGTTATGACAACAAAACGGCCGTTTTTTCCCATCATCATCATTTTATTAAGTATCATTATTGTTACTTTTGCAACATCTGACCGCAAAACGGCCGTTGCTGAACCGCAATCCGAACCCATCGCCCCTGCGTATGGCATTAACTTTATCAGTTCACCCGACATGCAAGGCGGACAAGGCGGCGCGAGCGAACAGCGATACCAAAACGGCCTTTCCACAGGGGCAACGTGGAACCGATGGCCGCTCTACTGGGACAAAATCGAACACAATCCAAATGATTTTCATTGGGCGTATCAAGACCTAACCGTTATCGCCGACATCGCGCACGGTCTCAAAATAGATGCCATTTTGCTCGGCACACCTACTTTCTATCGCACAGGGGTGATGGACGACCGCGAACCCATCGCCCCCGCACAGTCACCAATGCAGTTGGCACAGGCGCAAACCGCCGCCCCGCAAGGGTTGTATGAATTTGTGTTCACCGATGGCACCGATGTTCCCGGTGCGGGCAAAACTATCAACGAGAGCAATGTATGGGCGCGATTTGTGCAGGAAGCGGTCAATCGTTACAAGCCAAATGGCATCCTCTCCCAAGATCAGGGATGGGTAGCGGGCGAAGGCATCACCCATTGGGAGATGTGGAACGAACCCGATTTGGACAGCTTTTGGGATGGCACACTAGATAATTACGCCCGCTTGCTCAAAGTGGGCTATTTGGCTGCCAAGCACGCCGATCCTGACGCGCAAATTATTTCGGGGGGGATGGCGGTCTACGAAAAACCATTGTATTACACCGATTTGATGAATTTATACGATGATGACCCCCTCGCCGCCGCCAACCATTATTTCCATGACATTTATGCCGTGCATAATTATGGCTATTCATGGAGATCATGGCTTTATGTGTTTAGCGGGCAAAATCGGCTGAATGATCGCGGGCTGGACAGTGAAATATGGCTCAACGAATCAGGCGTGCCAGTGTGGGACGATTATCCTGGCCCCATCTGCGAACCGACCAGCCCGTACCGCGCCACGATGAGTGAACAATCTGATTTCATCATCCAGAGCGCGTTGTACGCAACCTACGGCGGGGCAGACAATCTCTTTTTCTTCCAACTTTACGACGATTGCGGCAATCAAGATGGCGGCACAAACCATGATTACTACGACACTTGCACAGGCGATGATCCCGGTGGTGATGCGTTTGGGCTTTTCAGCAATCCCAACGATGCGGCGTGTTATTGGAGCCATCCCAACCCTGAATCGGGGCGGGCAGGGGCGACGGCTTTTCAGACGTTGACACACTATTTTCAAAATGTGGAGCCGTTGTGGCGATTGCGCCTGAACGGGACGACACCATATGATGGCACGCAGGAGCTAATCGCCTTTTATCAGCCCGCCAGCGGTGAGCGCATTGTGGGCTTATGGGCGCGTGATGTGATGACGGAAACGGCCGTTTTCACCACAACCAACAGCGCAGGCACAGCCCTCCTCGTCGCCCCCGACGGGGTGACGCAGACGATAACGGCCGTTGACAACCTTTTCACCATCACCCTGCCGGGCGCAACCAACGACAACATGCCCGGTGTGGATAATCCCATCGGCGGACGGCCGTTTTTGCTCATCGAACCCGACACCCTCCCCCCCGA
>CAYSDT010000091.1:2122-9161 GCA_964429835.1 uncultured Ardenticatenaceae bacterium
TGTCAATGGTCAATTGCCAATGATCAATTGTCAACGGCGTGTTTACCGAAAGTTCCGTTGACAATTGACGATTGACAATTAGCAATTGACAATTTCTTTTTGCCGCACAACTTCATACAACAACAACGCTGTCGAAACCGACAAGTTCAAGCTGTCCACAATGCCGTGCATGGGGATGGCGACTTGCACATCGGCGGCGGCCAGCCATTCGTCGGTTAAGCCGTCCGATTCACTGCCCATAATAACGGCCGTTTTTCCCCCCATCTCTACATTATAATAAACATCTTCAGCGGCGGGCGTAGCCGCGATACTTTTGAAGTTGTTTTGTTGCAGATAGGCAATAACGGCCGTTGTTTCCGCCTGTACCACCGCCACCGAAAAAATCGCGCCCAAGCTGGCACGAATCGCGTTCGGGTTGTGCATATCCGTCCCCGCGCCGCAGAGGATGAGCGCGTCTACGCCCGCCGCATCGGCCGTGCGTAAAATTGCACCCAAATTGCCCGGCTTTTCCCCCCCCTCAACAACAACCACAAATGATGGATCATCCAATTGTTCAAGCGACTTGCCCCAATACGGAACCGTCATCAACAGCCCGCCGCTCTTGCCGCGATACGCCATCTTTTCAAATACATTTAAGGTCGCACGGTTCACATCCGTGCGCCCTGTGGTTGCTAATTCATGTAGAAGCGCAACAGCTTTTTCACCTTCATCATCAACCAGTTCGTCGCAGATGAACGCTTCACGCGGCACGATGCCGCTGACTAACGCCCGCTCCACTTCCCGCGCTCCTTCAACAACGGTCAGCCGCTGGCTGTCCCGCTGGCGGCGATTACCGAGTTTGATTACATTTTTTATACGGCCGTTTTGCAAGCTGCTAATTAACATTTCAATTCACCACAATAACGATCCGCAGATTACGCAGATTAGCGCAGATTAAGATAAAAAATCTGCGCTAATCTGCGTAATCTGCGGATCAATTCTTATTTTCGATATTGTCCATTATAATAGCACCTTTGCGGCAACAGCAGAATAACCTGACAGTGGAGAACGACATGAACATCCCCCCAGAACTCATTCGTATCATGCAGCAATCCGACCACATCGCCGTTTTGACGGGCGCGGGAACGTCGGCCGAAAGCGGCGTGCCGACTTTCCGTGATGCACAAACAGGCTTATGGGCGCAATACAACCCGATGGAATTGGCAACGCCAGAAGCGTTCGCGCGTAATCCGCAACTTGTGTGGGATTGGTATGCGTGGCGACGGGAACTGGTGGCGCAATCGGCTCCCAATGCGGGGCATTACGCGCTGGCAGCGATGGCTTCTCACGCCGCTAAATTCACCCTCATCACCCAAAACGTAGACGGATTGCACCAGCAAGCGGGTAGTGAAAATGTCATCGAATTGCATGGCAGCATCCGTCGCATCAAATGCTCACACGACAATGATATTGTGACGGAATGGGGCGAACAGCCCCGCTGTCCGCGTTGCGGCAGTTGGTTACGCCCCGATGTCGTCTGGTTTGGCGAAGATTTGCCCATTGATGGATTAGAAGCGGCGTGGCAAGCGGCCAAATCCTGCCAACTGTTCCTGATAATTGGCACATCGGGGGTGGTGCAGCCCGCCGCCACGCTCCCCCGCATCGCCGCTGAACATGGGGCAACGACGGTTGAAATCAATCTGGAAGATACGCCGCTGTCGCGGTTTATGGATTTTACCTTGCGGGGTGCATCGGGAAGCGTGCTGGATGAGTTGAAAACGGCCGTTTATGCCTGATGCAAATGAACCACTTGTCGAAGGCAACGGCGGTCGAGAGCAGAAGCCGCTACGACTTCGACAGGCTCAGTCTCCGCTTGTCAGTCATTCAAATAGATGAAACACACCAAATCATAATCCCAAAACGGCCGTTGCCAGTGAAAAATAGATGAGCAGCCCCGTCGAATCGACGATGGTGGTGATCATTGGGCCACTGATGACGGCGGGGTCAATGTGGAAATGCTCGGCAAGGATGGGAACGAGCGTGGCGATGGTCGTGGACCAGATAACAATCAACGGCAAGGTGAGGGCGACCACGATAGCGACTTCCAGCCCCGTGTGCCATAACACCGCCCGCAACAATCCCATCCCCCCCATGATGATGCCCAGCAAAAACCCGACCGATACTTCACGCTTCCACGCTTGCAGTCCGTTGCGAATGTTCACCTCGTCAAGGGTGATGGCGCGAATGATGGTTGCAACCGTCTGCGAACCTGCATTGCCGCCCGTGCCAATAATCAGCGGGACGAAGAGCATGAGGGTGAACATGGTGTCAGCAGTGGTTGCCTCACCCGCCGGTTGAAAAATCTTCATCACCGTGCCAGTCAACGTGGCCGCAAAAAAGAGCATCAGCAGCCACCAGACACGCTTGCGGAAAACGGAGAAGACGGAGGCGGCAAAATACGGCTGATCGAGCGGCGCAGAACCACCGAGCCGCTGAATGTCTTCGGTCGCTTCCTCTTCCAGCACGTCAAGCACGTCATCAACGGTGATGATGCCTAGAAAACGGCCGTTTTCATCCACAACTGGTATCGTCACATAATCATAATGGGCGACAAGTTCGGCTAACTCTTCCTGATCGGCGGTGACTAAAACGGCCGTTACCTGCGCGTTCATAATCGCCCCAATCGTCGTCTCTGGCTGTGCCATCAACAGATTACGGAGCGGGGTTACGCCCAAAAGCTGGTCGTCATCATCAACGACGTACAAGTAATGCAGCGTTTCGGCATCTTCCAGCGAACGCATGTATTCGAGCGTCTGATCGACCGTCCATTGGCGGCGCAACACGGCGACATCGCGGGTCATCAAGCGGCCTGCGCTGTCCTCTTCGTAAGCCAGCAACTCCTGAACTTCGGCCGCTTCTTCTGGCTCCATCAGTTCGATGAGGCGGTCGGAGATGGGGTCGGGCAGGTCGTCGAGGAACTCGGCCGCGTCATCCATCGGCAGTTCATCGAGAAGGTCGGCCAGCCGTTCGTCGTCTACTTTTTCGACAAGTTCTTGGCGTACCAGACTGCCCGTTTCGTCCAACACCTCACTGGCAACTTCGTCAGAAAGCAGGTGGAAGGTGGCGATGGCCTCTTCGTAATCCAACTCCTCCAGCAAATCGGCAATATCGGCGGGATGGATGTCGGCGAGCAGACGGCGTAAACTGTCCAGCTCGTTTTGAGCCAGCAGGCGTTCAACTTTTTCTGGACTGGGGAAACTAATCGCTTCGCTCATAACGGTGGAATAATGAATAATGAAGTTTTAATAATGAATTATGAAGTGAGGTTGTGCTTGGCAACGCCAAGCCCCTACTTAACAATTCATTATTAATTATTGATTATTCATTATTTCTCTACAAAGACAGGAAGATTGCCCAGCGCAACCACACCCGACCAATCCGCGTCGCCTTCGGTGAAAACGGCCGTTTCTTTCACAACAGTCCCGCCCGCCACTTTCACGACGGAACGCATCCCATTCAGGGTGCTGCCCGTGCTGAACACGTCATCGACAATGATTACAGAACGGCCGTTTACCAACGCCTTATCCTTCTCATCCAAATACAACATCTGCGGCTTGCCCGTCGTGATGGAAAGCGTCTCCGCGCTGATCGCCTCGCCCATGTACGGCTTGTACGATTTACGCAAAACAACGTAAGGAATACCCATCAACGCGCTCATTTCATACACCAACGGCATACTTTTTGCTTCGGCCGTCACCAGCACATCTGCATGTTCAACTTTCAGACGTTCCGATAAAACGGCCGCCGCCGCCTTCACCACATAGGTGTCGCCCAGCATGTTAAACACCGCAATCCGCACGCCCGGCGCAACTTCAAATAAAGGTAATTCACGGGTCAATCCCGCAATCTCAACTGTATACGTTTCTCGTTTCGACATAATTTTTCCTCTAACAATGCAGAGGAGAAGGGGAGCAGAGGAGCAGGGGAGATAACATTCTCCCTCGCCCCCCTGCTCCCCCGCTCCCCTGCTTAATTATTCTTCCTCTTGTTTCAATCGTATTTTATCCGTAAATTGGGTTGCCAGCCCACGACCTTGATCAAACAGGGAGGGCGGCAATCCCTCCGCTTCTAAATCAGTGAATGGGGGTAAATCAAACAGTTTGCGCCAGCCATAGGTGCCGATCAATTTGATGGAGGCGATGATGGGCGCGGCCAACACTGCCCCCAAAATGCCCGCCATCGACCCGCCGATGAACACGCCCGTGATGACAATGAGCGGGTGTAAATCAAGCGCATTGCCCATAATGCGCGGCACAAGAATGTTGTTTTCTAGCTGCTGCACGATGAACATAAAGCCAAATACCGCCAACGTATGCACCCACGGCGCAAGCCCAAGATAATTTTCTGGTTGAAAAAAGGCAACCAGCATGGCGACGGTTGTGCTGATAATCGCACCAACATTAGGCACAAATTCAAGTAATCCTGCAAAAATAGCAAGGGCGAGGGCGTAACGCACACCCAAAAGGCTCAATCCCGCCCAAACGATGACAAAAATGATCAACCCAAGAACAACCTGCCCACGCAAATAGGAACTCCACACGCGACCAAAGTCACGGAACAGCCGTTCGGCATCATATTGGTAGCCGGGCGAGGCAAACGCACTGCCCACGCGCCCGCCCATCAGCGGAATTTCAATGGCGATGTAAATGGAGACCATGAAAACGAAGAAGGTCATAATGAACACGCGGAAGGTGGTGGTCGCAATTTGGGTAATCACACCACCGCTTTGGGTTAAGGCGGGCTGAATCATGCCCAACAGTTGGTCGCCAACGGATTGCCACGGGATGTCGGTAGGAAAAATGGCGATGGGGCCGTAATGGAACAACTCTTGTTCGGGGGACAGGGAGGAAACGGCCGTTACGACATCATCAATCAGCACAGGCACATCATTGATGAATCCAATCGTCTGTTGGTACGTCGTCACGCTCAAAAACGCGCCCGACACCGCCAAAACCACTGCCAACAGGATGTAAACGATGACGATGGACGCGCCCCGCGAAATCGGCAGCCGCTTATCCAAAAAGATGATGATGGGGTTCAATAAATACGCCAAAATCGCCGCCCCAGCCAACGGTGCAACCAACGGCTGAAAGCGTTGCAACAGCAGCCCAATCAAAAACAGGGCGATGACGGTGACGAAAATTTTAGTCGTGCGATTCCATGGGGGGGATGTGTTCATGGGACTGCTCCAGTAGAAGAAATTGTCAATTGTTAATTGTCAACGACGTGGCGTTCCGTTGACAATTGACAATTGATCATTGACCATTGACAATTTTATTATCCCGTTTTTCGGGCGATAAACAATAAGTATGCCCCTTCATCATCAGGGGCTTCTTCGTAAAACGGCCGTAACCATTTTTCCGTCAATGCAAGATTGCTGTTCCACGGGGCGGCAATCCAATGCCCCGTCAGCGCGTGCAGGATGGCCGATGGCACGCCCTGCGCGTGTCCAATTTCCAACGCTCGTAATGCTTTGGTGGAGAAATAGTATTGCCAACGCTCCACCGTGAAGCCCGCTTCTTCCAGCCGTGCCGTCCACACCTCTGGGCTGTCGGTATGTTCATGGCGGGAGATACGATTAAAGAGAACGCGATACCGATCCGCCATGCCGCCCATTTTCAGCTTCTCAAATAGTGCCGCTCCACCCAGATTCTGGGTGAAGTATTGGCTGGGGGTGGTGATGAGAAAGTGTGCGCCCGGCTGCATCACGCGATACGTTTCGTTCAGCACTGATTGCACATCGGGGATATGTTCCAGCACCGAATTGCTGAACGCCGAGCCGAAATAATCATCGGGGAAGGGCATTTCGTTGCCCATGCCGTGTACCAGCGTGTGGTACATGTCGGTGCGCTTGGCTTTGTTAAGCGGCCCCCACCACGGGTCGATGCCTGCGTCGATACGCTGGTTGAATGTCATCTGCACAAAATGCCCATCGCCACAGCCGACATCTAAAATGGGGCCAGGCCATTCGATTTCATGGTAAAAACGGGCTTCCACAGCGCGTAACACGGCGCGGAAGGCGGGCAATGATTTGAGATGCCGCCAGAGCAGATCGTCTTTGGGATCATAAATCATGGGCAGGGCTTCGACAGGCTCAGTCAACGGATAAGTTTTATCGGTTGGAGTCGAGGCTTTAGCCGGCCGTACACCGGCTAAAGCCTCGACTCCTCTTGGATTTGGATTAGTCATCATTTGGCCTCCGCTTGATCACGCATGTGGCGCAGGCGATTGTAGGCGGGTGGTTCGGCGGCGGTGGAGTCGTGTTTGCCTTGTTGTAGATTATGGAAGAGGTTTAGGTAGGAAACGGCCGTTTCTCTCGGACTAAAACTATCAGCAATCAATTGCGGCGACCGCTGGTACGCCGCCCGATTCCGCAAAATGCGGATGATCGCATCGGCAAGGGCAACATGGTCGCCGATGGGTGTGACCTCGCCCATACCCGTCATGGTGACGGGTTGACGCACGCCCGGCAACGCACACGCCGCGACGGGCGCACCGTGCATCATCGCCTCAATCTGCACCAGCCCGAAACTTTCCGTCCCGTTCAGGCTGGGAATGCACAAGCAATCCAGACTATCGTAGAACGCCGTCAATTCTGCCCCATCCAAATTGCCAAGTTGATGGTAGCTGGCCTTATATTTTTTCAGTTGCGGTTTCAATCGCGCCGCGTACTTTTCCTCACCGAGAATGTTTTGGTAAGGGCCAGCGTGTAACACGATGGCGTTGGGGAACGCCTTTTGCACGATGGGCAAGGCCATCAACAACACCTCCACCCCTTTTTCGGTAGCAAGGCGGGCAGCGATACCAATCACCCGTTTGCCAGCCAACTGATGTTTGGCCGCAAACTGTCCCATCACCCGTGCGTCCGCACTTGGCAATTCGACGGGCGGGGGGATGATGTACAGCTTTTTGCCCATATATTCGGAGAGATAGGGCGAATTTTCGCCATAATCGCGGGTGTAAGTGACGACGGCATCGGCCAAACTGCCAGCCATGCGAT
>CAYSDT010000092.1:0-9153 GCA_964429835.1 uncultured Ardenticatenaceae bacterium
AAGCTGAGATGCACATCGTAGGAGACGACGTTGCTACCACTGCTCGCGCTGGGGGCGATTGCCGTCACCACGCTGGCGATTTCTACGTCAGGCCACGTTTCCAGCGTGACAATCGCCTCTTGCCCGACATCCACACTGCCGACATCAATTTCATCGACGCTGAGGACGACTTCCAGATTGTCGTTGTCTACAATTTGTACCGCTTGTCCAGCGGCGACTTCACCTTCATTGAGATAAACGGCCGTTATCACCCCACCAAATGGAGCCGTTAATTGCGCGTCAGTCAACGCCTTTTCTGCTTCGGCTAAACCCGTTTGCGCCATCGCTAATCGTGTTTCCAGAATCAAAATCTGTGTGTCAGTTGAGCCATTTAACAGCGTGTCCAGATTGGATTGCACGGTTGCCAAATCCGCTTCCGCACTGGCGATGGCAGCTTCTGTCGAGCCGACGAGCAGTGCCTCATGGCGGGCAACGGCCGCGTCATATTGCGCCGTCGCTGAGGCTAATCCCGCTTGCGAACTCGCCACGCTGTTGCTGTTGGGGCTGCTCAAATCATCGAGCCGTGCCTGCATCAGGGCGACTTGCGCGTCAGCGGCGGCCACTTGCTGGGTGATTGTATCCATAAAATCGCTGTCGCTGGGGGTGCAGGTGTGTGTGCCGTCCGCGTTTTCTTCGCAATCGGCAACCATAATCCATGTGTTATGGGCGGATTCTTGCGCGTCTAGTGCGTCATCTAAATTGGCTTGTGCCGATAAAATATCAGATTCGCTGACCTCATTTGTCGCGCTCAGGCTGCCAGAAGATGCCCACATATGCGCTTGCGCCGCGCTAACGGCCGCTTCTGAGGCCGCGATCTCTTCGGCGGTTGCGCCGTTAATGGCACTGTCCAATCGCGCTTGTGCGCTGTCCACTTGTGCTTGCGCGGCGGCGATGGCGGCATCCGATGCCCCATCCAACCCATTATCCAAGTTGGCTTGGGCGATGGCTACGTCGGCTTGGGCGGAAAGGATGGCGCGTTCCAGTGCGCCCGTTTCCAACTGCACCAACAGGTCGCCAGCGGCAACGGTGTCACCAACGGCCGTTTCTATCCCTTCAACAATCCCCGACCCTGCCAACGACAAGGTGGCATCCCGTTGGGCTTCAACTTTGCCGCTGGCGGTCGCGCTCTCGGACAAATCGCCCATGAAAGCAACGGCCGTTTCCTGTTCCTCAGTCCCATCGGCCACCGTCTGATTTTGCGAACGCACCACACCAAAGACGGCAACGACGGCAATCAAAACAACACCAATTATTAAGACCCATTTGTATTTTTTAATCATGATTTACTCCGCATGTAAGTAACAAGTAACAAGTAGCAAGTTACTTGTCACTTGGCACTTGCTACTTGTTACTCTATGTTACTTGTTACTCTATTCGTCCCCGCCGCCGCCGAATGGGCCGCCGCCAAACTTAAAGGTCGGTACAGCTAACTCGCCAATCATTACCTGATCCCCTTCGGAAATGCCGCTGAGAATTTGGGTGTAATTACCATCTTTTAAACCGATGGTGACGGTCACTTTTTCAGTTGTTGGCAATTCTGGGCGCGAACCAAGCACGATGCCTTCCCCTTCGGCTGGCAGTTCAGGTAGTTCGCCGATGACCAGATTGACGGTGTATGTGCCAGCGGCACGGTCGGCGGTGATGGCCGCGTTCGGCACAATCAGCACATTATCACGGCTGGATGTGACCAACTTAGCGTTGGCTGTCATGCCTGCCAAAATCGGCAATGCAGACTCATCCAGCGTGAGCGTGACATCGTAAGAGACGACGCTGCTACCGCTGTTCGCGCTGGGGGCGATGGCTGTTACCTCGCCCAAAATTTCATCGTCAGGCCATGTTTCAAGGGTGATGGTCGCCTCTTGCCCCATCGAAATGTCGCCTACGTCAATCTCGTCAACGCCGAGAACGACTTGGAAATCGTCGGACATGAGTTGGAACAACGCGCCGCTGCCCATTTCGCCTTCTGTGATATTAACGGCCGTTATCAACCCATCAAATGGCGCAGTAATCGTCGCCTTTGCCAGATTTTCTTCCGCACCCAACAGGGCAATCCGCGCCTGTTCAACACCCGCTTCGGCGATGGCAATGTCTGCGTCAGAATTTGCATCAACAAGGTTGTCTAAGGCGGATTCAGCTTGGGCTAATGTCGCTTGCGCGGCCGCGATTTGCGAAGCCGTCGCGCCCAGCAACAGTTTGTCGTAGTTGGCTTGCGTTTGCTCCAAACTGGCGACGGCGGCAGAAACATTGCCCGCCGCACTGCTGACGTTGCCCTGTTTGGGGCCATCTTGCAAGCTGCTTAACGCTGATTGGGCGATGGATAATGTGGTGGCTGCATTTTGTAAGGAAGCATCAGTATCAGCGTTGGCGAAGTCATCGTTGACCTCTTTGGCGTTGTCGTATGCCGTTTGCGCGTTGATTACATCAAGCTGTGCGGCGGCGATGGCGGCATCGCTGACGGAATCGAGGGTGCTGTTATAGGAAGCGGAGGCGGAATAAACGCCCGCTTGTTGGGCGCGAATGTTGGCCTCATATTCAGCGATCTGTTCGTCAGTCGGCCCCGCTAACACATCTTCCAGATTGAGTTGTGCGCTGTGAACGGCCGCTTCTGCTGAGGCAATCTCTTCATCCGTTGCCCCATCCAACAGGGTAGTCAGATTGGCTTCTTGGAGCGTTAAATTTTGCTCCGCACGGGCGACGGCGAAGGCGAGATCGGTCGTGTCTAGCTGTGCCAGCATATCGCCTGCTTGCACAGTGTCGCCGACGGAAACCATCACGTCTTGCACGATGCCCGTCGTTTGTGCGGACAGATTTGCCGTTTGGGCGGCTTTAATTTTGCCCGACGCGGAGGCGGAGGCGGATAGGTTGCCGATAACGGCCGTTATGACATCGCCCGTCTGCGCTTCCAGTCCTGCCCGCATTTCTTGAATGTTGTTACGGATGGTTATAAACCCGAAAAGGCATCCCGCCAGTACGACGGCAACGATTCCCGCAATGATCCATCGCCGCTTTTTGTTGACGACTTTTTTGCCACTTGTTGTTTGCATAATTTTCTCCAATTGAAGTGAAGTGCTTGGCACGGGGTGCATGATTTTCATCAACCCAACACCTTTGCCCCGTGCCTAGCACTTTTATTAACTCTACCCTCGTATTGTAGCTGGCAAATCTGCAAGAATTGTGCAGAAGCTATGCAATTTGTGGGTAGGTTTTGGGAAAACAAAAGAGCCGCCCCAGCGGGACGGCTCTACATGGATATGGTGCTGTTTATGGGGTCAACAGGGTTTCAAGGGGTGAAGTTCCTCAATTGTTAAGGATTTGAATAGTGACAGACGCTTCCACTTGGGTATTGCTGTCGCATGTTGATCCCCATGCGGTCAGGATATGGTCATAGATAAGGGCAGCCTGATTGTTTGGGATGGCGTATACATGCGTGCCGCGACTGTTGACCTCAACATCATCCAGAAAAACTTTGCAAGCATCAATGACATTCCATTCGATGAATACGGTGTCGCCGGGATTAACGACCATTGATTCATCAAAGTATTCAATCATGGGCAACTGTATAGCTGGCGGCAGTTCAAGAGGCACGCAGTGGTATAGCAAAACATCTATCTGTGAACTGTCGAGAATACCGCCATTATTATCAATGGCTCTGACGAAATAGGAAAGAACGCCATCCTCTGTACCCATCGTGTCGGCGGCTTTAACGGCGGTGTCTATATCCCCCGCATATTCACCAATACCCAGTTGAAACATATCAACGGTGTAGGTTGGCGATACGCCCAGCGCATTTTCGTAATGGTACAGTATTTGCGCGGAAGCGATTTGGTCGAGCGGGTCAATGCCCGCTTGTACGTTAAGGAGGGTTGGATCATTGTTGCACTGTCCGTAAAAAATGCCCATCGTCGGAACGTGTATGATGCTGCTGAAAGAGAGGCTGCTGGGTTGGGGCGGGTCGCCAAGTACACTACAGGAGACGAGTTCAACACCGTAGGGATGCCCTTGCGGCATACTGTTTCCGTTTCCGGCGGCATCTTCGGCAAAAACCTGATATTGCATCACGCCATCTTCCCCTTGCAGTTCATTGCCGACCATTTGAGCCGCGTCGATGGTTGCTTCGTATCTGTTATTGCCAACGGCCGTTAAATTCATCTGCCGCCAATCGCCGCCGCCAGCATCGCCCATGAAACGGTAGTTGACCCACACCTGCTCAACCCCGACATCATCGGTGATGGTGGCTTGGATGGTAACGGCCGTTCGGCCACAAGAATCGCCATTATAATAGACGAGCGCATCGCTCGCGTCTACAGTGGAAAATACGGGAGCGGTTGTGTCTGCTGCCGCTTGCCCGTTGGATTCATTTTGCCCTGTTGGTGCGGGTGTTGCCGTTGCACTGTCGTTCGTTGGCGACGGCGTGAACGAGGCAACGGGTGTTGTTGTGGGAGAAACGGCCGTTTCGGTGGTTTCTGCGGGTGTTGTTGTGAGGGAAACGGCCGTTTCAGTGGTTTCTGCCGCGATGGTAGCGACAACGGCCGCATTGACCGTAGCCGCCGCCGCGTCTGCATCAACGGTGGCGACCGCCGACGTTAGGGAACTGAGCGAGCAAGCCGAAATGGTCACGGCCATTAGCATGATGATAAATAAAATCTGTTTAATTGAAAATGCAGGGTGGTTGTTGGGGGTGTTCATGAAAAGTCTCCTTTTTCTGGGATTGACTGTTTTTATTACGCATAGCCAACGCCCATGTGTCAATGAAATGTTGATTGATAAAAGTATAACAGATAAATGCTGGTGCATTATATTTTATTGTACTGGCTAAAAGTTACATAAGATACAGTGTTGTATATAAAAGTGGCTCAACAGGATTTTACGAATTTGTTACCCTCTTCGTGATCATTCGTGCAACTCGTTGACATTTCCCCCCATCTCCCTTACCCTGAAAGCGTAACTGCGACGCAGTAGACACCCATTATTCATCAGACACGGCCGTTTCCCAACTCCACACCCCGCCGTGTCCCTAATCGGAGGAAAAATGATCGCATATAATAAAATTGGATTCCATACCGCCAGTGGCAACGGCAACGCCAACGGCATTGGCGACTGGATGGCAGCGTTAGATGCCGCCGACATCCCCTTCTGCATCAAAGCAGCCGACGCAATGACCGGCCTTTTTGAAGCGCAGGAAATTGTCCACGCTCGTAACGGCGCAATCCCGCACGTTCTTGCCTTTCGCCGCTCCGTGTCGGCAGGCGGAACCCTTCCGCCATCAGGCAACCCCGACGTGCCAGATTACACCAAAGAGCCAGAAGCCGCCGCTGCCGAACATTGGGCGTGGCATAAACGCTACCTGCCGCAGGAAATTGATCCCAATCTGGTATGGATAGAAACAATCAACGAACTGCGTAAAGAGGTTGAATGGGCGGACTGGATCGGCCAGTTTGCATACTACAACGGTCAAATGGCGATGGCCGATGGTTACAAATTCTCCGCCTTTGGCTACTCATCTGGCACGCCCGACGTGGGCGCGTGGGAGACGGATGGCATGTTGCGCTATCTTGAATCCTGCCAGCAAAACCCTGACAAACTTTCTGTATCCCTGCATGAATACAGCTTCAAAACCAATGATATTTGGTTCATGCGCGGCGATTTAATCGGCCGTTTTGAAAAACTGTTCCACGCTTGCGACAAACATCACATCCAACGCCCCAAAATCATTATGACTGAATGGGGATGGACGCACGAACGTGTGCCAGCACCCGATAAAGCGATGCAGGATATTGCCGAAGTTGCCGAATACTACGCCCAATTCCCTGAGATATTGGGCGCGGCCATCTGGTACCTGGGGCCGGGATTTGGCGGCATTGCCAACCGCGCCCAAAAGCTCATCAAACCGCTCACGACTTACACCCTCGACACGACGTTTGAAGTGGTTGCCCCGCCGCCCGTAGACCCGCCTGGCCCGCCGATTATTGGTACAAAACCGAATGCCCGCTTCATTAAAGATGTCACCATCCCCGATGATACCGCCATCCCTACGGGCGGCGCGTTCAAAAAGACGTGGCTGGTTGAAAATAGCGGCGACACCAGTTGGGGCGATGGGTATCGCCTTGTTTTTGCAGGCGGCGAACCGATGACGGCCGTGCATACCCATCCCATTCCCCCAATTGCGCCCAACCAGCAAGCGGAAATTTCCATTGACATGAGTGCGCCCGTAACACCTGCAACCTATTTCAGCGATTGGCGTTTTCAGGATGACAAAGGCAAGAGGTTCGGCGATATTATGTTTGCCCGCATCGTCAGTGAAATGCAAGTCGTGCCGCCGGGCGGCATCAGCAATGGTGTGTACGTCGCCGACGTAACCATCCCCGATGACACTGAAATCAAAGCGGGGACGGCGTTTACCAAGACGTGGCGCGTGCGGAACACGGGCGACCGCGCTTGGGGTGCAGGCTTTACGCTCGCCTTTGCTGGCGGTATGCCGATGACAACCAGCCATAATGTCCCACTGCCTGCGACGAATCCAGGCGCAACGACGGAAATTTCCATTGACATGAGTGCGCCAAAACATGCGGGAACGCATTATGGCGATTGGCGTTTGACGGATGATAACGGCGAGGCGTTTGGCGAAATTATCTATCTGCGTATTGTTGTGCCGCAAGAGGCGGGGCAATCGGTTGTGAAGCGGTTCTCGCAACGGGATTCATTATGGGCAAACAAGCGATTGGGTCATCCGGGATCGACGCAATCGATTGGGAAATGGGGCTGCCTGCTGACCTGCTTTGCCATGACGGCCAATGTGTACGGTCACGCCGTCACCCCCGCGCAGTTGAACGACACGTTTGTGCGTAAGGATGGCTTTATCAACATCAATTGGACGCGCTGGAATGCGCTGACGAAAGCGTATTCAGACATGATCTACGGTGGTCGGGTGGATATGGATTCGGGTGTGATGGCAAATATTGATGCTCATTTAGCGCAAGGCCATCCCGTGACGGTACTGGTGGACTTTACCAGCGACACGCCATACACCGATAATGATCAGCATTGGGTGTTGATTGTGGCGAAGGACGGTGATGACTATCGCATCAATGACCCATGGTTGAAGCCGGCACAAGAGGCATCTTTGCGGCAACGGTATGGAATTGCAGGACGGCCGATAAGCGACAGCATCCGCTCTGCGATTTTCTACAAATCAACCAGACCAGTACCTATCTCCGCTCCAGTTACTCCTGTTGACTCGCCACCTACCGTCACCCTGATGCAGCGGGGCATGAACATCAACCCCGACGCACCTAACAGCAACCCGTACCAGACGGATGATTTCAAGGGGCTGGATTGGACGCGCTTTGTGTTCAAACTGTCTGCCCGCCCAGCCGAAGCGGAGCGTGGCAATATCCGCAGGGCGTTTGCCCAATATGACCCCATCGTGCGGGCGTACAGCCGTATGGGTGTCAAATCGCTGATCATCATCAATCAGGAAACGTATGCGCCGTGGGATTGGCGCAATGATTGGGAAACGAACCCCAATTGGCAGGAATATGCGGATAAGCTGGCGAACATCACCCGTCAAATTGCCAATCATTACAAGCAGTATGGCGACAAGGTGGCGTACCAGATTTGGAATGAGGGGGATAAGAAGGCGAACCCTTCTTCTGTTTACCTGACACCGCAAAGGATGGGGTTGATTGTGCGCGAAACGGCCGTTTCTATCCGTCGCACCTCGCCCAAATCACAAATCATCTTCAACGGCATGGCAACAGGGCCAGAAAAGACATGCGAATACATCAAACAAGTCGAAGCATCATTGGGCGGGGCGTTGCCTGTGGACGCAATTGGTATTCATCCTTATGGCAAATGGGGTACGCAAGCCCCATTTGATTGGGGCAAGACGCATGGCACGCTCGGAGAAGCGTTTGAAGTATACAAGCGTGAACTGCCGGACAAAAAATTCTGGATTACCGAGATTGGCGTTGCTGACAACAACGAACTTGGCTCTCAATACTATGCTGAAATTGGGGCGTACATGCGCGATGTGTACAAGACGGTGGAAAGTCGCTACGCTGCGCTGGTTCCCGTTCTCATCTGGTTTGCGTGGTCGGACTTCATGCGAAATGCTGGTGTGCTAAAAACAGATGGCAACCGCAAAGAGCATGTGTACCCCGCCTTCCGCGCCGTGCGGAATCGGGAATTGTAAGCGTCAAACGTAGGGGCGGGATGGCGCGGATAGGTCTTGTGTAAGACAGATGACCTATCCGCGCCTTCTCGCCCTGTCTTGTCTACCGCGTATTTAGGTACGCGATGATTGAAGTATGGGGAGAGAAGGCGCGGAGCGGATGCCGCCCGTTTTAGGCGAGGTTATGCCGCGCCATCCCGCCCCTACGATGGATTATTTCAATCGCACTGGCTGCCGCAACACTGTTTTTAACTTTTCTGGCGCAACGCGGCGGGGGTCGCTGAGATAGATTTCGTGATGTTTGCCACGCCTTACCAGCCCATTTTCAGGAATGTACGCGCTGTGCATTTCAGCCAGAATCGGCCCCTCATCATCGTATGACCCGATGTGCATAATCTGGACGGACAGCCCTTCGTGATACGATTCCAGCCGTACTTTATCTAGTGCAACTGGATTTTTTGCTTTGCGGACTTGTTCGATTGCGTCGGTGAAGATGGTCGCCGTTATCCATTCCGGCACCATAATCATCATCGTCCACTCCCATTCTGATTTTTCGCGGGTGGTGAACGTCGCCATGTCTTCCGCCCACCACAACCCTTCCAGCGGCGGCACGACGTAATCCCTTTCCAGATCGATTTTGCTCATGAATTTCATTTTGTATGCCACCGCGTATAAAGCGGCGATGGCATCTTTGTATTCCTGCGCCGTGTTTGGATCGCCACGGCCGTTTACCATGAGGAACTGCATTTCAGGCACGTCTACCGTTGCAAACACCTTTTTCGGATTGTACAGATGTTTCAGGGTTTTCTTGAAGTCTACTTTTGTCATGTTACGGTCTCCTTATTTTAGTCGTCTCGTTCCACGCTCTGCGTGGAATGCCCTGCCAGACGCTCTGCGTCGCGGGGCAGGGGACGCAGAGCGTCCGGCCTGCATTCCCACGCAGA
>CAYSDT010000093.1:0-8952 GCA_964429835.1 uncultured Ardenticatenaceae bacterium
TATTTTTGATGTAATCACGGTGACCTGGGCAATCTACATGGGCATAATGCCGTGTTTCGGTTTGGTATTCCACATGGGCGATAGCGATGGTAATACCACGCTCGCGCTCTTCTGGAGCATTGTCGATTTGGTCGAATGCTTCAAAGCTCGCCAACCCTTTCATCGCCAATGTTTTCGTAATTGCTGCTGTCAATGTCGTCTTCCCATGATCCACATGACCGATGGTGCCGATATTCACATGCGGCTTTTCGCGTACAAATTTTTCTTTAGCCATTATTCCCTCTTTACTTAATCTCTTGTCTCACAAATCTTCGTGCAGTATCTCGGCTATTTACCCTTAATAATGTCCTGTGCGATTGAATCGCTTACAGGTGCATAATGATTAAACTGCATCGTGAATGTTCCCCGTCCTTGCGTCATCGAACGCAAGCGAGTTGCATAACCAAACATTTCTGCCAACGGCACCTTCGCCTTAATAGACTGCAAGCCTTCCGTTCGCATTTCCATACCCTCAATCGCACCACGGCGCGATGAGATATTGCCGATAACATCACCAGTGTAATCATCTGGGGTCACGACTTCAATTGCCATGATGGGTTCCAACAAAACGGGTGAGCCTTTCTGCAAACCCTCCTTCAAACCCATCGAACCAGCGATCTTAAATGCCATTTCAGAGGAGTCTACATCATGGTAAGACCCATCGTACAAAGTTACCTTCACATCTACAACAGGGAAGCCAGCAATTGTACCGCTACCCAATGCCTCTCTGATGCCAGACTCCGCAGGTTTAATAAATTCTCTCGGAACCGTTCCACCCTTAACCTCATCAACAAACACAAAACCACTGCCTGGCTCCAATGGCTCCAAGCGCAAAATAACATGCCCAAATTGACCGCGCCCACCAGATTGACGAACAAAACGGCCGACGGCTTTATCTACCGTGCGGGTAATCGTTTCACGATAAGCCACACGAGGTTTGCCAACATTTGCCTGCACTTTGAACTCGCGCAACATCCGATCAACCAATACTTCCAAATGCAACTCGCCCATGCCGTACAACACGGTCTGCGACGTTTGTTCATCTGTCCGCACTTGGAATGTCGGGTCTTCTTCAGACAATGCCCGCAAGGCGACACCCATTTTATCCTGATCAGCATTCGTCTTTGGCTCAATCGCCAAAGAGATAACGGGGTCGGGGAATTCAATGGACTCCAACAGGATTGGATTATCACGAGAACACAATGTTTCGCCAGTGAATGTCGATTTTAGTCCCAATGTCGCCGCAATATCGCCAGCGTGAATTTCTTTCAAATCCTCGCGACTATCAGCGTGCATCCGCAAAATACGACCGATGCGTTCCTTACGACCCTTACTACTGTTCATAATCGTGTCGCCAGTGCGTAACACACCAGAATACACGCGGAAGTAAGCAAGTTTGCCAACGTATGGATCGGTAACAATCTTGAAAACAAGAGCCGACAATGGTTCGTCATCGGAGGCAGCACGGGTAATGACATCACCTGTTTTTGGATCTGTGCCGCTTACATCAGCAATATCCAATGGTGATGGCAAGTAATGAACAATCGCATCCAACACTGGTTGAACACCTTTGTTACGCAATGCCGTGCCACAGAAAACGGGGGTCAATGTGCCAGCGATGGTGCCTTCGCGCAATGCGGCACGAAGTTCATCAACTGTGATTTCTTCTCCTTCCAGATAACGTTCCATCAAGTCATCATTGGTCTCAACGATTCGCTCCAAAATAATGGAACGGGCACGTTCAGCCGCGGGAAGAACATCTTCAGGAATTTCGATAATCTCTGGATCTGCACCGAGATCATCATTTCTCCAAACCTGCCCCTCCATTGTCAACAGATCGACAATGCCAAGGAAATCAGCTTCTTCGCCAATGGGCCATTGAACAGCAATTGGATTGCCGTTCAGACGCTCACGAATCATGCCAATGGTACGCTCAAAATTCGCACCCGTGCGATCCATCTTGTTTACAAAACAGATACGCGGCACATTATAATCATCAGCTTGTCGCCAGACAGTTTCAGATTGCGGCTCAACACCCGCAACAGCATCAAAGACGACTACACCGCCATCCAGCACACGCAAACTGCGTTGCACTTCGGCGGTAAAGTCAATATGACCAGGGGTGTCGATGATATTAATTTGGTGATCCATCCAAGCAGTGGTGGTGGCCGCAGAGGTGATAGTAATACCACGCTCTTGTTCTTGCACCATGTGATCCATCGTGGCTGTGCCATCATGAACCTCACCAATGCGGTGAATTACACCAGTATAGTACAACACCCGTTCGGTTGTTGTTGTTTTTCCAGCATCAATATGGGCAATAATGCCTATATTCCGGACTCGTTTTAGTGGATAGCGCTTCATATCTAAATAATGCCCCAATCCTAAAAGCGGAAGTGAGCAAATGCACGATTCGCTTCTGCCATACGATGAGTATCATCGCGCTTTTTCACGGCGGCACCTTGTCGTTTGGCAGCATCCATAAATTCAGCAGCCAGTTTATCAGACATGGTACGGCCGTTTCTGCCACGAGCAGCAGCCAATATCCAGCGCATTGCCAAAGAAGTTTGACGAAGACCTGATACGGGAATCGGCACTTGGTAGGTTGAGCCGCCAACACGACGAGCCTTAACCTCAACGCGCGGCTGCACGTTTTGCAAAGCTTGCTCAAAAACCTCTAGCGGAGGAACATCGCCTTTAGAGCGTTGTTCGATCAGATCGAGGCTATCATAGAATAATCTCAGCGCGGTGCTTTTCTTACCATGTCGCATCAAGCGATTAACAAACATGGAAACTTGCACGCTGTTATAACGTAAATCAGGGACTACTGTCCGCTTTTCAGGGGTAAAACGTCTTGACATTTTTTACACTCCGCCTATTTCGGGGATTTCGATCCGTATTTTGAACGACCTTGTTTACGGTCGCTTACTCCGTCAGCATCCAATGTGCCGCGCACGATGTGGTAGCGAACACCAGGAAGATCTTTAATACGACCACCGCGTACCAATACGACAGAGTGATCTTGCAAGTTATGGCCTTCACCAGGGATGTAGGCTGTAACTTCGATGCCGTTGGTTAAACGGACACGCGCCACTTTACGCAAAGCCGAATTCGGCTTCTTGGGGGTCATTGTCTTTACTTGTGTGCAAACACCACGTTTTTGTGGGGCACCCTTCGCCTGAAATGTACGGCGTTGATTGAAAGAATTGAACGTCCACCGCAATGCAGGAGCCTTCGTCTTCTTATTTTTGGCCTTACGCCCCTTGCGTACCAATTGGTTGATAGTAGGCATATGTTCCTTCTCCTTAATTTATACTTACGGAATCTATCCCGATTTTCACACAACAATGGCACTAGCGGGTTGCCAGTGCCATTGTTTTCTTCGACTAACAAAGGCCATCTTGGTCTGTAAAAACCATGATGGCCTTCGATAAAATCACATTATTAAATTCGTAACTGCTTATAAGTTACCGTTAGGTTGCCTAATCTCAGACATACGAAACGGGATTCTACCAAAAGGCGGCTTGTTGTCAACTGGAAATTTGGGTAATTTTGGGATAAACGGCCGTTTGCTACTATGTCTGATGAAAACGGCCGTTTTCGCCCCAAATTCCACCACATCACTATCTTATGGTATAGTTCAGTTTTCCAACAGTCGGAGACACAGTCGTCACCGAAAAAATCAAACGATTATCTCAAACTCATACAATAAGATGAGCGATACAGAACAACCCACGCAAACAAAAAAACCATCCATTGGTGCTATCGGATTTGTGATTGCCATCCTTGCGCTAACTGCCGTTGGCTCTCTGTTAAATGACAGCCAGTCAACCCCGCACGCCACCTTCATCGGGCCAATCACTGTCATGGGCGTGATGTGGGGCAGCGCATTCTTCTCCTTCTTCATCGCATGGATGCTCTACTACGCTTACTACATCTTACCAGGGAGTAGTTTGGCTCAATGGCGCAGTGGGTTTCGCCTGCTTGGGCGTTATTACCTCCGTCAGCCAGCAACTTATATTGATTACCTCTCATCAAAATCACACCTACGCAAAAAAGAACGCACGCGCCGCAGCGTTAAAGAAAAAGAGGAAATAGAAAGCCCAAAACCCTTCTACGAGCATAGTTTTGACCAACTTGGAGCTGGCGTTGTGCCAACCCATATTGCTTTAGCTCTTGATAAAACATCAAAGAAAAGATCCCTACAATCGCTTGCAACAACACCCCCTCACAAAATCCAACATGGAAAACCCCTTGCGTTCTCTCGTGCAGCAGGACCGGGCATTGTTATTCTAAACGGGAACGTCAGAAGAAAAACTGAAACCATAATGCGTAAAATAGATTTGCGCCCCCATTTACGCATAGAACCTGTTGAGGCGATGACCCGTGATGGTATTCGCGTCAAAACGAAAGTCATCGTCCTTTTTCATGTTAATCGAGCCGATGACGACAAAGCTACGACAAATAATCAAGACAACGATAAAAAACATTACGCCCTTTACCCTTACAAAGAGGAAGATATTCGTCGTATTCGATACGATCATAAAGATGAGTGGTATGCTCATATTGCTCCTCGCGCAGTCGTATTATTGGCTGATGAATTATCTTCTCTCGCATTGGATGAGCTACATGATGCTGAGGGGGCGACCATACAACGTCTTCGAAAAATAGTAAGAGACAATCTTGACAAACAGCTAAATCCAACCACCACCATTATCAATGATGATGGTGAGGAAGTCACAACAAAGAAAAATTCAGGTATTACCATCGTCATGGTCAATCTGTTTCCCATTGAGGAGCCTAAAAAAATCCAAAAACACCGTCTTAACCTTTGGCAGACGGAAATGGAAGAGGAGATAGAAGTATTAAAATTAAAGCGGCAAGCAGATTCTGCAAAGGAAATTCAGCGTATGCGTGCGGAAAAACAGATCAACATTGTCAATAACTTTATCAGTAGTATTCAATCTATGTATGATGCCCAGAATGTCACTCCATCTGAGATTGTTACCTTACGGATGATTGCCGCACTAGAAGAGGCCATGAAAAACAAAGATTTAATGGTCATGACACCACAGATGTTGACTTATTGGCTAACAGATACCATCAAACAGATACATCTCTTACTAGATGAGGATGTGGAGAAATGAGCCACTCCACTACTCCCTATTTATCCAAAAAAAGAGACCGTCAATTTAAGATGGTCTTCCGCCTCCTCATGGGGATGGGGGTTCTCATTTATTGGATTTATATGACATTATTGGAACAGCCAACTCAGGGTTTTGATGAAATATGGCCGTTCATTCTCCGTATGATCCAACCCAAGGTATTGCGTCATTTAATTCCACTGGCTGTGGGGTGGTGGTTGGCTCGCATTGCCGCATTAACACTCGTCGAATTGCTGTACGATCTTCCAGATCGTCATACAGCCCGCACCTATCTGCTTCATCGCCATACCTTTTATGACAAAGGAAAGGCGATAAGTGTCACACAGGCCAATCTTGAAGATTTACGTTCAAAACATGCAGTCATTGGTGTTGGCGGACCAGGCTTAGTGCAAATCGACAATGGTGAGGTTGCCATAACCGAGCGTAATGGGCAAGTTCAAAATATCTACGAAGCTGGTATACATGAACTTGGAATGCTGGAACGTATTTATTTTATTCTTAATTTAAAACCGCAAGCAACAACAATGTCTGATCTGATCGCATATACCCGTGAATATCTGCCTATGACTGCTGATATTACCCTTCGATTTCGCATTGATCCTGGTGAAGCAGATGCTGATGACGACAAACCATATCCTGTAAATAAGGAGGCTGTATATAACATCGTTTATGGACGCAATGTTACGAATAGTGGTGAACTTAGTGGTTGGGATGGAAAGGCTCAATTTGCTATCCGTTTCAATTTCTTAAAAGTTATTCGCAAATATAAATTAAGCGAAATCATGTTTACTGAAGATGTTTATGCCAACATTCACACTGAGTTAACGCCTCTTGTCGAGAAACAACTCAAAGGGGTTGGTTTCAACCTAATCAGCATTCGCGTCACCAACATCAGACCACAAAACAAGGTTGCATTTAAGCAATACACTAAACTGTGGCAGGCTAAACGAGAGATCGATCTTGAATACGAAGAAGCTGTTGATAAAGCACAACACGAATTGGAAATACAAGCTGATAAATCGGAAGCTGAGTTAAGTATGATCAAGGCGATTATTGAAGGTGTGGATAAGGCGCGGCTGGATGGTTCGGTTATTGATGTAAAAACGGCCGTTTCCCTCAGACTCATACAAGCAATGGAAGGGTTAGTTGCACGTACAGAAGAAAGCCAGTCAGAACCTGTGTCACCAGAATCAGCGATGAGCTTAGATGCAATAACACGATTGCAATTGCAATTAGGCGAACAAAATAAGAATGGCTGATACACTCACCGATACGCTCATCGAATTGGTCAGCTATCTGTATCCCAATCCGCCACACGGCATCCTCGTGCTAGGAGGCGATAACCCGCCAATTCCAGACACGCGCACACGAGAGGCTGTCACCGCCATTGCAGAAGCTCAACAGATTAACCGTGCAAATAATTACGATCTAAGCGGGTTGTGTGAATTTCATATTGGCATCATTTACGCGCATTGGGGTGATTTCAGTGATGCGCGACAACAGTTTGTTTTAGCGCGACGGCAATGGAAATTCGCACAACAAAAAACGGCCGTTTCCGAATCCCAATCTGCCAAAGAATCTGCACTAGAACCAAATTTCATCAAAGCTGTTTGTCTAACCCATTTCGCCGAGGGGTACGCACAAGAAGCGGCGTTTGCATACGGAAAAGCCATTTCCACTTATCGCAATGCCGAACAATGTCTGCAAAAAACAGAACAATGCCTGCCAGAAGA
The DNA here is from genome assembly GCA_964429835.1 of uncultured Ardenticatenaceae bacterium. GTDB lineage: Bacteria > Chloroflexota > Anaerolineae > Promineifilales > Promineifilaceae > S016-13. The sequence goes on from CAYSDT010000093.1 coordinate 6,938, forward strand.
CTCGCCCCCCCCACAGAAAGTGCGCCAATGCGACTTTCTAGGCAAATTAAGTAACGAATTAGAAAAGAGGATGGAATGCGCCCATAAACTATCATTTGCAACCTTAACAACCCATACGCCAGCGCAGCAACGACAGATATTGCAAAAATTAACAGAATTACAGAAGCAACAAAAAATTCAGCACCAAGAGCATCTACAACAATTAACGCAATTGAATCACCAACAAGAGATGCAACATCGGCAACATTGGCAACAGCGGGGGCTGTTACAGCAACAACAAGAAGCTCAAGAGCAGCGACATATGCAACAGATGGGGCTGTTACAGCAACAACAGGAAACGCTGCTGCAACAAATGGGACAATTACAAGAACAACTAGAACAATTGCAACAATCACGTTCTCGCGCAACAGAAGAACCAGATAACGAGTCGCCACAACTTATTCCTGTACCAGAAATACATTTACCATTCTCCCCCACCGCTGAATACCGCAACAATGAGCATCGCCAATGGTACAGTATCCATACTCCCACCAAAAACGTCCTTTTTCCCAATATCAACGCTAATACCTATGTACTTATTGATACGACTGGCATCAATACTTATAAAAAGGGTGAATGGTTACTTGTTAAAAACAGACAAAGAAGCAATGATGTCATCGTACTAGCACCATACCCTCCTATCCGTAATTCTAGGGATCGAAATTTAAGTGATCATTCCAAACACATCCAGTTATGTCATTTAGGGCGGGTAACTCAGTCTGGAAAATTTAAGCGGGATATATTCAGCGGCAAGGTACAATTTTCTAAAGAATTAGAAAAAGAAAACATACAATATCATAGCATTATTGGTATAGTCATTGGTATTTGGTACGAACGACAGATACAAAATCAAGATACTACCACCTAAAAACGAAAAACGGCCGTATCGGTTTAACCAATACGGCCGTTTTTATTTCCAGATTCGTGTTAGCGATTCTTAATCATTAACGCGAGCTAAAATGTCGCCTTCGTCCATAATCAAGTATTCAACATCGCCCATTTTAATTTCGCTGCCAGAATATTTGGGGAAAATAACAGTATCGCCCACAGCCAAATCGGTCAACATATCATCTTCGCCGCCGATGGCCTCGACACTGCCTTGTTGCGGTTTTTCTTTGGCGGTTTCTGGCAAAATCAGGCCGCTGTTGGTTTTGTTTTCTTTTTGCGCTGGACGGATAAGTACCCGTGCGCCCATTGGTTGGATGGTTGTCATTTGTAAAAATCTCCTTGTGATTTTGAATTTAAGTTACGGTAGGAATTGTCCCACTGCACACTGTTGATATTATTTTAACGCACCCGATTATAGTGCGTGATAATGGATATGGGAAGGGTTGAAACTGAATTACCCTATCGGATGGGTGATTCCCAACATTTTGTTAATTTTGGGCTTATCAAAACCGACGATCAAACGGCCGTTTATATCAATCACTGGCACGCCCATCTGTCCACTGCGCCGTTGCAAGTCGCGTGCGGCGGCAGCATCTTTGCTTACATCCACATCGCGGAATTTGATTTTATTGCGTCGAAAATATACCTTCGCCATATTGCAATAGCTGCAAGATGGTGTCGAAAACACAATCACACGCGGTTGTCTCTTTTTAGCTTTTGGTGCTGACATATTCTTTTATCACTCTCTATGTTTAATGATTAGCATGTACCCGTGCAAGGTTTTGCTCTAAATTACCGTTCAAGAAAGCAGAAACGGCCGTTTCCACATCCCCTTCATTCGTCAAAATCGGCCGTATGCCCGATTGTTGCAATTTATCAAACGCAGGCTGCCCCATCCCCCGCGCAATCAACACATTACAATCTGAAACAACCGCTTTCACCTGTTGAAAAAAGCTGCCTTGACCATGATGATGGTCATGGTCGTGATCGTGGCTGTGATCATGACCATGACTGTGGTCATGCCCATGATCATGTGCGCTATGATGTGGCCTATCCCGCATTTCGCGGGCAACTTCTTTGCCATCTTC
>CAYSDT010000094.1:0-1659 GCA_964429835.1 uncultured Ardenticatenaceae bacterium
GCCGTTCCCTCCTTCTTGATGGTGTGGAACTGACTTTACGACAAAACGGCCGTTTGCCTCCTTATTTCTATCCTAAAAACCCTCACCTTTAGGCGTACATACTTTATGCGTATGAACGGTATAAGGCAGAAATCTAAAATCAATTTAAGTTGCTATTTGGATGGAGTGCGTTGCCCCATGCGTATCAAGCTAAGGTTTTTTTAGACGCGGATTGGGCGAATAAACGCAGATTTTTCCTATTTCATCCGCGTTTATCCTGAAAATTCACCCAATTCATTCCGCCATTTTCACCACATACTGCCCCGACCAAAAATCCAGTTGCTCAAAAATTGCATCAAGCCGCTCAAGTGAAGGAGCAGAGCGATCTGGCAAGGCGGGCGGAAGGAATCGCTCAAAGTTGAGCAAGCGGTAGAGCAGTTCATGCTCTAACTGCACATTGAGCAAGCTGTTTTGGAAATCATGGATAAGGGTGTGTATCGCCTCATCATCGTCATCAGACATGAGGAAGTAGTCGTGGATGAAGGTTTTTGTGCGAAAAACGGCCGTTTTCCGCGCCGCATCCCGAAAGACATATTTTCGATCAGGGGCAAAGTCAGCCAGCGGCGTTCCGCCCCAATCGTGGGCATAATTTTGCAAAATAAACGCCGCCGCTGATTCACGCGCCAACGCCAGCCGCAACTGCCGCGCCGTCACCAATCGCACATTGTCACTCGGCTGTTCCAGCGCGGCCAACAACGTTTTCTCATCCATTTTAGCCAATAAATCGGGCAGGCTGTCGTCAAACACATACACCATCGCCCCTAAAAAGCGGTAACGGGCGATAAGGCCAGGCAGTGCGGGGGCGATGGGTTTTGCCGCTTTCCATGTCGGCACATTGGCATCGTCCATCAATGTGGCAAGGCGGTGATGGATGGCGGCGAGAAGAGAAACGGACACTTCGACACTGCTCAGTGCAGGCGTTTCCCCATCGCCGCCCAACACGCTCCGCGCCAACGCTTGCAATCGCCCCATCATTTCTGGATTCCCGATGGCCGCCGACGCATCCATCGCTTCCTGCGCCCAATAGGACAGCTCGTTAATTCGCCTTTTCAACCGAATGGGTTTGCCGCGCACGCATGTGCCGTCTTGCAAAGATTGTGCCAACAGGGGGAACAGTCGCATACAGCGCATAAAAACTGGCTGCGGCACGATGGATGGCGTGTTCACGCTTCCCGTTTTGCGAAAAACGGCTCGCATTTGATGAATATCAACGTCAGCGGCGGGAACAAGCAGCAATTTATCATCATCATGGATGTAAACGGCCGTTAATTGATCGCCAAACGCTTTTGTAAAAGCAGAGATGAGGGACTGAGTTTCTGTATTCATAGCCACATTATACCAAACCGTTATAATAATTGTGAATTAGAAGTTGCAAGCGAGCAAGTGGGCAAGTTGCAAGTAGTGTACATGCTTACTCACTTGCCACTTGCCACTTGCAACTTGTTACTTGCAACTCCACTGAGGTTTTATGCGTATTTTTATCACTGGCGCGACTGGGTTCGCTGGTTCACATTTGGTTGAGCAATTATTGGACGCGGGGCATGACATTTTTGCGCTCGTCCACGCGGCGACAAGCCATCAACCGTTACCCCATCACCCCCGCTTGCAGGGGATTGATGG
>CAYSDT010000094.1:1759-5023 GCA_964429835.1 uncultured Ardenticatenaceae bacterium
TGGAAGTGATGGAAGCACGGCCGTTTAATCATATTGGGCCGCGCCAAGCTCTCGGCTTTGTGGTGCCAGACTTTGCCAGCCAATTGGCGGCGATCAAACTGGGGCAAAAGGCGCGAAGTATGCGTGTCGGCAATCTAAAAGCGGAGCGCGATTTCACCGACGTGCGCGATGTCGCCCGTGCGTACATCGCCCTTGCCGAACACGGGCAAGCGGGCGAGGCGTACCTGATTTGTTCAGGACAGCCCGTCTCCATCCATTACATGCTCAACACGCTCATCGAAATGACAGGTGTCGATGTCGATGTCGAATACGATTCTGCCCGAATGCGCCCATCCGACACGCCGACGCTGTACGGCAGCTACACGAAAATTAAAGCGCACACGGGATGGCAACCGCAAATCCATCTGCGCCAATCGTTGGCGGATGCGTTGAACGAATGGGAAGAGAAATTGTCAATTGTTAATGGTCAATTGTCAATTGTCAACGGGGGGAATGATGGCTAAGAAAGGAAAGCGTCCACAAGCTCCCAAGCAGAAAAAGCAGAAAAAGAACCGTCTCGATCAGGTGTTAGTAGAGAAAGGGTTGGTTTCCACACGCTCAAAGGCGCAGGGATTGATCATGGCTGGCGAGGTGATGGTTGATGGTGTGCGGGTGGATAAGGCGGGAACGGCCGTTTCTGCCACTGCAACCGTCACCCTGAAAACACCGATGCCCTTCGTTGGGCGCGGCGGCTTTAAGCTGGATGGGGCGTTAAAACGGTTTGAGGTGGATGTAAACGGCCGTTTTTGTGCCGATGTAGGCGCGTGTACAGGCGGTTTCACCGACGTACTGTTGCAAAATGGCGCAGCGCAGGTGTTCGCCATCGACGTAGGTTACGGTCAATTGGATTGGAACTTGCGCCAAGACGAACGGGTGACAGTGCTGGAACGCACCAATGCCCGTTATCTGGAATCGTTAGATAAACCTGTCAGTTTTGTCTGCATTGACGTGTCGTTTATTTCGTTGAAGCTGATTTTACCAGCGGTGAAGCAGTGGCTCACGCCGCAGGCGGACATCATCGCCCTCATCAAGCCGCAGTTTGAGGCGGGGCCGAAACAGGTGGGCAAAGGGGGGATTGTGCGGGAAACGGCCGTTCATCACCAAGTCCTGCGTGATATTTTGACATGGGCAACCGCCCAAGCCCTCATCCCCGTCGGACTAACACTTTCTTCAATTCAGGGTGCAGACGGCAATATCGAATTCCTCGTCTGGCTAAAAATTGGCGATGTGTCCGCAAAGTCAATAGATTTAGAAACGTGGCTAAACACAAACCTACCACTACCCGTTGACAATTAACTATGGGTGTGTTTCAAATGAGTTTGATATTTTAGGAACAGGGCATGGCAACGCCATGCCCCTACTGTACGGGTTTGGCGTTGCCAAACCCCTCTAACTGAAATGAAACATGCCAATTAACAATTGACAATTTTTCACTTATTATGGAAAGAATACTCAACGATTTAATCACCCTCGTCGGCTACACAGAAGCGGACGCGCAAACCTTACGCACGGTCTCCAGCGAGACACAACTGTGGGGGAACGACATCGCGGCCGTTTTTTACGACACCGTTTATGGATATGCACCAACAACGGCCGTTTTCAAAGAAGGTGAACGCCCCGCCCGCGAAAAAACACTCATCCAATGGTACACATTACTCGCCTCTGGGTACATTGACGATGATTTCTGGCAATGGCAATGGTATGTCGGTCTCATCCACATTCCGCGCGGCATACGCAACGCTTACATGATGGGCATGATGAGCCGCATCCAACAACTATTCAGCCAACGCTGCCTTGACACATTTGACAGCGAGCAAGCGCACATCGTCTATAACGCCTTCAAGCGCGTGACCGATGTTGTCGCCGGTCTCATCGCTGAAAGCTATTTTGAAAGTTATATCGAAGCCGTCGAACGAGCGACCACACAAACGAAGCAAAGTCTAAATCGCCGTGTAGATGCGGCCATTGCCGAAATGGTCGCTGAGGCGCAGGGGATACGCCTTTAGAAATGAAATCGTTTGTCCGCAGATGACGCAGATTTTCGCAGATTATTAAGAAAGAATCTGCGTCATCTGCGGAACATAATTTTTGATACCCTTTTATTATGACTGATTACACTCTATACAAAGAAAGCGTGCTGAACAGCGCACGGATGATGGCTGAAATGGGCTATCTTGTCGCCACAGGGGGCAATGTCTCTGTCCGTATTCGGGGGGAAGAGGCGTTAGCCATCACCCCGTCGGGGCGGGATTATTTGCAGATTCGGGTTGACGAGATTTGCGTGCGTGGCTTTGATGAGGCTATGATCGAAGGCGCGTTAAAGCCGTCTATCGAAATGGGGATGCACACGGCCGTTTATCAGAATCGCCCCGATGTCAACGCCATCATCCACACCCATCAACCTTACGCCACCATTTTTGCCCTCATCAACCACCCCATCCCCGCCTTGTTCGATGAGCAAGTCGTCTACATTGGCGACCGTGTGGAGATTGTGCCTTACGCGATGTCAGGTACACCCCAATTAGCAGCCAACCTTGCCAGCAAGCTGGGCAACCAATGCAACGCTTACATTTTACAAAATCATGGTATCATCTGCATGGGAACGACGATGGAAAAAACGGCCGTTAATATCCAAGTCCTCGAAAAAACAGCCCGCATCTACCACGCAGCCCTCACCAGCGGCCTTCCCATCACCCCGCTTTCACCAGAAGGCACACAATTTTTCTTTGATATTCTCAAACAAAGTCAATAGAATTTGCTTGGAATTTGTATTTATACTCCGCAGACTACGCAGATTTATGCAGATTAGAAAATAAAAAATCTGCGCGAATCTGCGTAATCTGCGGATCAATCTTGAACGGAGGTTTTCCCTATGACAAACATGCACATACCCAAAAAATTGTATCCCCCCAGCCCCGACATCGTAGCCGCCGCCCATGTGCCGGATTACGAAAAAGTCCACGCCGAAGCCAGCGAAGATTTAGCCGCCTTCTGGGGCAAAATCGCCGCCGAAAATTACGAATGGTACGAGCCGTGGGAAACGGTGCTGGACGACAGCAATGCCCCCTTCTACAAATGGTTTGTGGGCGCAAAAACAAACATCATCCACAACGCCCTTGACCGTCATATGCGAACCGCTACACGCAATAAGGCTGCCCTCATCTTTGAAGGCGAAAAAGGGGACAAACGCACCTACACCTACCAACAACTCAATCACGAAGTCAG
>CAYSDT010000094.1:5123-6419 GCA_964429835.1 uncultured Ardenticatenaceae bacterium
GCCGTAGATCGCGCTGGCTCCATCCAATCCGTCATCTGCGTCAAGCGCGTCGGCAACGAGGTGGAGATGGTTCCCGGCCGTGATTATTGGTATCACGATTTGATGCACTTACCCATCGCCGACGCGAACGCGGCCACCGAAGTGATGGATGCCGAAGACCCGCTCTTCATCCTCTACACCTCTGGCACGACGGGCAAACCGAAAGCGATTTTGCACACGCACGGCGGCTACATGGTGTGGACTTCGACAACGCTCAAATGGGTGTTCGATGTCAAACCAGAAGATGTGTGGTGGTGCGCCGCCGATCCCGGCTGGATTACTGGTCACAGCTACATCGTCTACGCCCCGCTGATTTTGGGCGCGACCAGCTTTATGTATGAAGGCGCACCCACCCATCCCTACCCTGACCGCTGGTGGTCACTGGTTGCCAAATATGGCATTTCCATCATGTACACCGCCCCGACAGCGATTCGCGGGCTGATGCGCTTTGGCGAAAGCTGGCCGGGCAAACATGACCTGTCCAGCCTGCGTCTGCTCGGTTCGGTGGGTGAACCCATCAACCCCGCCGCGTGGGAGTGGTATTACCGCGTCATCGGCAAAGAGCAATGCCCCATCATGGATACATGGTGGCAGACGGAAACGGGCGGCTTTATGATTACGCCGCTGCCCAGCGTGGCTCTCAAACCGGGATCCGCCACGCGCGGCTTCCCTGGTGTTCAGGTTGATGTCGTTGATGAGGATGGTGTACCCGTCGCCCCCAACGAAGAAGGATATTTGGTGGTGAAAGCGCCATGGCCGGGCATGTTACGGACGCTTTACCAAGACCCCGACCGTTACGTTTCCCAATACTGGGAGCGGTTTGCCGAGCAGGGATGGTATCTGCCGGGCGACAGTGCCAAGAAAGATGAGGATGGGTATATCTGGATCATCGGCCGTATTGATGATGTGATTAAGGTGTCGGGTTATCGGTTGGGAACGGCCGAGATTGAGAGTGCGTTGGTAAGCCATGCGGCCGTTGCGGAAGCGGCGTGCATCGGTGTGCCAGACCCGAATGAGATTCGGGGCAACATTGTGAAGGCGTACTGCATTTTGCGGCAAGGGTTTGAAGGCAGTGATAAGCTGGCTTTGGAATTACGCAATCATGTTGGTGTGGAGATGGGTCCCATCGCCAAACCGACGACGGTGGAGTTTGTGGACAGTTTGCCTAAGACGCGCTCTGGTAAGATTATGCGTCGTATTTTAAAGGCGCAAGCGATGGGCAAAGACCCGGGTGATATGTCTACGCTGGCGGATTAG
>CAYSDT010000094.1:6519-8918 GCA_964429835.1 uncultured Ardenticatenaceae bacterium
AATTTAGGAAGGAACGAATGGGGAAAACGGCCGTTTCCCAAATTGTCAAAACGAACATCTATGCTATGCTTACCGCATGGAATTACAAGCGATCACAGGCCAGTTACACGTCATTGATGGAGTGGTGCAAGAGGGGCAGACAGCCCCTGGCATCCTCGCCCAATCTGCCCCGCAGAATGCTGCCCGTGAGCGGCGCAAAGATTTCCTTTTCGTTCATTTCTCATTGACAGGAAGCGGAGAAGAAACGGCCGTTTACACCCAAACCCTCATCCATTTACTCAGCAGCAGCTTCTATAGTAACAGCGGCAGCGTCACCTCCGCTTTGCGGAAAGCGATCATTGCCACCAACGACCACCTGTTGCGCCATAATATCAACAGCAGCGACACCCACGAAGGCGCGATTAGCTGCGCCGTCATGCGGAACAACGAACTGTTTACCTTGCAAGTCGGCGAATCCATCACCTATCTCGGTCACGATTTTGGTATAGAACTGTTACCGCCCAAGCCGCCATCGCGCATTATGCCGATGGGGCGCAGCGCGGGCTTAGATTTCCGCTTTTTCCATCACTCCCTTGAAGAGGGCAACATGCTGCTTTTCATGGATCCACGCCTGACCCATCTGCCCGTGCAAAGCTTCAAACCAGTGCTGGTAGACAGCGAAGTAGAGACGGGACTGGACAGCTTGCGCCACCTCGTTGGCGACGACAGCGGACGGCTGTTGCTCGTTGAATTCACCGCCAACGCGCCCACAGATTTGCCGTTGGCGACGGTCGCTGATGAAGCCCCCCCTTCTTCCCCCCCGACCAGTAGTGAAAAACTTGCCAATGATTCCCGTCGTGCCGCTTCCAAAACGGCGATGGGGTTGTCTGTTTTCACAGGTTGGCTGGCTGATTTTCTTGCCAGCGTGCGCCCGCCAAACGATGGCGAGGACGCGCCCGTCACCGATTGGGCTGTGCCAGCGGCCATCGCCGTCATCATCCCCATCATCATTGCCGTAATTGTGATGGGCGTGTATGTCAAGCAGGGGCAAGGGCAGCGATTTGCCGACATTAAAGTGGAAATCGGGCAGCACATCGCCTACGCCGACAGCGCGGGCGATGACACCGATTTAGCGCGGGAACATTACGCCGCCGCTCTTGAGTTGGCCGCCGAAGGGGAAACCTTGCGCCCCGAAGATACTGGATTAGGGCGATTACGCATACAAGTGCTGACTGAACTTGACAGTTTGGACAGTGTGATGCGGCTGACGGCGCAACCGTTTTATGAATATGAAGAGGGGACGGGATTAACGGCCGTTGCCCTGCGTGATGGATTTGAAGGCGGCATTTACACGATTGATGCCGCTAATGATGCGGCGTACTACCACCACACCGATCAAACATACCTCAACGCCGCCGACCCGCTGGAAGATACCCCCGATCAAATTTTATTCGCTGGGCAGGCGATTGGCAGTGAAATCATCGTCAATCTGGTTGATGGGTTATGGGATGGCGACAATTACGCCATGCTGGACAGCACGGGTTTACTGCTGGCGCAATACCCCGATGAGGGCAACGTGACCGTCGCGCCGTTGGGGTTAGCCAGCGATTGGCAACAGCCGACGGACATTGATATGTTTAACGGCCGTTTGTACATCTTAGACACAGGCGCGGGCGAAATCTGGAAATACTTCGCCGACAGTAACGGTGGCTACGTCGCCGATAGCGACGAGCGCGTCATCACCTTCGATGCCAGCAGCCTCGATCCCGACCTCACCCACATGATCGATTTTGACATTTACAGCGAAGACGGCAGTCTAATCGCCGTTTACAGTGATGGGCGCGTGCGCTATTACGACACCCGCTCCGGCCGTGTTTCGTGGGACGAAGCTGATTTGCTGAATAACGGCTTGCAATCGCCGCTCGTCGCTCCCATTGCGGGCAAGATGATTGGGCGCGGGCTGAATAGTTCCATTTTTATCGCCGATCCGGGCAGTGGGCGCATCGTGCAAATCAGTCGGGCTGGCACGGTGCTGGCACAATATCGCGCCGCCACAAGCGACGGTACTGAGTTGTTCAACAACCTCACCGATTTCGCTATTGCTGAAAATCCATTGCGTATTTTCGTGACCACACCGACGACGTTGTACACCGCTATTTTGGAATAGGGATTTGCTGGCACACGGGCTTGGCAACACCAAGCCCGTACAGCGGGGTCATCACGTCATGGTTGGAGTCGAGCCTTTAGGCGGTAGAGTTGGCGAGGGGAACCGGCTAAAGCCTTGACTCCTCTCGTTGTAGGGGCTTGGCGTTGCCAAGCCCAGTAGACAGTGCAAGCCAAACAAATAGTTATGCAAGCCGAACAAATGACTGTGCAAGTCGAATAAATGACAGTGCAAGTCGAATAAATGACAGTGCAAG
>CAYSDT010000095.1:0-8903 GCA_964429835.1 uncultured Ardenticatenaceae bacterium
AACGAGGGAGCGGAAGACATTGGGAAATTAAATTTCTCCTCTCCCCATCTCCCCTGCTCCTCATCCCCCCTGCCCCTCATCTCCCCTGCTCCTATTCCCCCGCCATCAGCCAAATTGCACCGATGGCTAACATCAACCCCGCCATCTGCCGCCAGCCGATGGATTCATGCAGAAAAACGGCCGCTAAAAATATCGTCACCATTGGATACAACGCGGTGACTGGGGTGATGAGGGCTAAATCCGCTTCCGTCGCCGCTTTCAGATAAAATAACGCGCCTAACATCGCCGCAACCCCCGTCGCTATCGAAAAACCTGCTCCTTTGATGTCTGTTTCAACCTTAAAATTAAGGGCGACCAGCATCCCCACGCCAACAAGTACACCGCCGAGTACTTGATATACGATTGAACTCTGCGGTTTAATGTTTTCTACGATCAACTTGGGCAAAAAGGCGTACACGCCCCAGCAGAGTAACGCTAATCCACTCCAAACCATCCATGCTTTCATTGTTTTCTCCACAGGTATAAAAAAACAGCCCCAGATTTAATAATCTGAGGCTGTTTTTGTGATAATTTGTGTAAATTTGTTGCACGACAGTGCAATAAATCTAGCCAATACGATTAAAGCGCAACACTTCCGTGCCTGCACTGTTCTTCAAAATCAATTGGCTGCCTTCAATCTTGAATGTCGTTGCCGATTCCAGCGCGTTGATAAATGAGGCTTCCTGCGGGCCAGTTTCTCCAACACATCCCATCTGAGTTCCATTTAGCGGGCTGATGTAGATTTGGTCGCCATAAGTGCTGTATGTACCATTATATGTATTACAGCCACCGTCTGCGCTCAAACGGCCGTCATCATAAAAGAATGTGGTTGGGACAACACCGCCGACAGGCACATTGCCGTACAAACTTGCCATCGCCCAGCTTGTGTTTGCCAATGGATTAACCGCATTTACCTGAATGGTGACTTGGCGTAACTCAATCAAGCCATCGGTACGTTGTACACGCATTTCGTAAGTGGTAGTCACGAGCGGACACTCTTCGCGGCTGCCTGTGCCAGTGACGGGGAAGTTTTGGTATGGTTGGCCTTGTGGATAGACCCAAATGGCTTGGATATTTTGTACATCCCAACGCAACGTGGTGCATTCGCCTTGATCGATGACGGTGCTATCTGCCCAGAAAGCGATTTCTGGTTCAGGGGTGGGAACGGCCGTTGCGGTTGGCAAGGCGGGAGCAGGCAAGACGGGTACATTGTCTGCGTCAGTTGCGGATATAAAGGCGGCCGACACCCAGCCGATGGCATTTGGAGCATTGGGAGCTAACGCTGCCCACCATGTGCCATCTGCACTTTTGCCGACAAGTTCACCGCTTGTTCCAAAAGGAACCATACCGATTACTTCATATGCTGTGCCTGGCCCTGTGCGTACATTCACGCCATCGGGGGCGATGACAACGCCTGTTGGGTCGCCAGGTTCTGGGGTGGGTACGATGTGTTCGGGGGCATCCGTCGGCTCAACGGGAATGGGTAAGGTGGCAACTGCTGGCGGTGGTGCGGTAGCAACTGGGTCAGTGCTTGCGCCTTCATCGGGTGAATCACTGCCGCCTGAGAACATGAGGAACCCAATCGCAATCAGGGCGACCAATAAACCGCCGCCTAAAATATAAATCAAAGTGTTGTTTCCACCTTTGGGATTTTCTTCATTACTTACATTATTTGTATTATCTTCCATTTTTCTACTCCTGTGATGGCATTAACGGCCGTTTTGGCTTAATTATGGAGCATTACATTTTGCCATCTGCTTAATTGCTCCTGTTTCAATATCGGGAAAAAGTGTATCTTGATATAAAAATTAGTCAAAACAGGCGAGTGCTGACACAGAATCAACAAATCCAGCCCATGCCGCTGCGCCCGAACTGGCTCCAGTGGCTAAAATATGCGAAACGGCCGTTTCCACCCCATCCCCATCGCCCGCCAACGCCGCCTCGACCAATTCGTGCCACACCGCCGACGCTTCACCCCTCGCCGCCGCCCGTAACCACGCCAGAGAGAGGGTTGTTGTCCGCAAAACGGCCGTTTGCAACACCACATCTATCACCCACGCATCTGCCCGCCCCATCGCCCACAGCGCGTACAACGCGCCCATCAAATAATCGTCACCAGCGGGGGTTAAGCCCGCACCCAAGCCAGTGATGTGTGCCGTTGGCAACGGGCAAAAGGCGGGATAGCGGACGGGGGGCGGACGAAAAGCATCGGGCGGGGCGGGGTAAGCGGCGGCGATGGCGTGCCATAATTGGGGAGAGACGGCTCTCCACGCGGGGATCGGTTGCCAGTAAACGGCCGTTTTCAACTCAATCTGCAAATCAGGAAAGGTGATGGCATCAGCCGAAAAGGTGATGGGATCATGGATGGAGAGTTGTTTCGTGAAAATGCGTGAAAATTCGTCCCCATCGCCCCCCATCACCACCGCAAATGGCCCCGCTCCCAGCGATGGGGCAACCAGCGACAGCAGTTCGCCGCGCTCGTTGACGAGGTTGCAGGCGCGGTCAAAAATATGGAGGATAGAAACGGCCGTTGATGTTTCCAACCATCGAATCGCCGCTGGCGCAATTTGTTGCGCCTGTATCGTAAGGGGAAAATTCACAATCGTCATTGTACCATCTTGGCATTGGTGTGGGCGACTGATGAAATAGGGCGATTGCATACGCCAAATTCTGCCTGTCGCCATTGGTTAAAAACCGATGGCTGTTATAAAAAGTGCGCTAAAGCGCACTACGGCAACCGTTTTCAACATGCTTTAGCATGTTTCTTGTAACAGACGTAACATCTCAATAACTTGGGGTAAAGACCTGACAGGTTTCATCAAGACCGCTTGTTTTACACGAGTATCTTCGGAAAACCTGTCAGGTCTCCTCGAAATATTGAGAAGATACTAACAGACGATGAATTCATTCATCGGAGATCCGAGTCTGCTCGTAATCTCGAACACCCAATTTATGTTGTTTCCTGGAGTCTAGCGAAAATTGAATTTCAGTCGAGATGTAGGGGCGGTTCGCGAACCGCCCCTACTGGAGAGAAATGTTAAAAACGCCAGTGTCCAGTTGTTTTTAATAGATATTGCTTGACATAAAGACCCTTTGTGAGCGACTACCGTCGTGATCGTTTTTCGTAATCGTGATCGTGATCGATTTTTTCGATTTTCGATCACGAAAACGATCACGATTACGAAATAGGGCGAGTATGTAATCGCCCTAACGCATGACGCACGTCCCTACAATATGTTTTGTTCTATGCTATACTAACGGCCGTTATTCACAAGACACGAGACGCTGAGATATGGCATTTGACTTATGGGGCGCGTCGGCAACAGTCGGCATTGCCCCGCCCACTACACCATCAGGATATATCCTGCTACTGCTGTACATCCTCCTGCTAGGCTACATCGCCTCGCGCTGTAAAGCCGATTTTCAACAGCTTGCCAGCCGTTGGCAGCTCACGCTTGGCCTCGCCGTCGCTTCTTTCATCGTCAGCCAACTTTTCCCCATCCGCCTGATGCTGCCCAACAGCATCGCCCCCAGCTACATCGCCCTGTTCGCCTTTGCCCCGCTCTTGCTGGCTGGGGTGGCGATTAGTCCTGCGGCGGCGATGGTCGTTGGCTTTGCGGGCGGACTGGGATACGCATTGGGGCAGTCGCACACCTTTTTTGACCCCTTCCACTTCGCCTTTGCCGCCACAGCCGCCGCCGCGATGGTGCAACTGCCGTACAACGGCCGTTTTTATCAAGCATTGCACCAACCCGTCGCTGGCGGACTGGTCGCGGGGTTGATAGTGGCAGGACTAACGGCCGTTGTCGCCTTCGTCACCGCCAGTTTTGATGACAGCCTGCTGGCCGCCCTCGACTTAGCCCTCTACGCCTTCGTGCTGAGTTTTTGGCCGCTGATGATTGCGGGCATCGTCGGTGGAGCCATCGTCATGCTGTTGTTGGTGGGACTGCCACAATTACGAAAAGAACGGCCGTTAATCCCCTCCCCTGAAGAACTCAGTTTGCGCCGTCGCCTGCTCAATAATTTTGTCGGCTTCGCCATTCTGCTCACCACGCTCATCGCCGCCATCGTCATCACGCTTTCCATCATTTTGTCCACCCGCCTCGTCCTTAATCAGATGGCGCACGACGCGGCCACCGTTTCCAACACCATCCCCGACTTTCAGGCGCATTTGCAAAGTGTGCTGATGCAAGGCGGGCATGATGGGCGACTTTTGGCGGCAGATGAGGCGACGACGGCCGAAAGTTTGCAGCGATTGTTCCGCTCCAGCCCCACCTATCGCCGCATTATTTTGATTGGCGGGGGACAGGAGATCACTGCCTTTTATCCGCAGGATGTGGACGACGTGCTGTTGACGGATTCGGAAGAAACGGCCGTTACCACCGCTTTCACCACCAACACGCCCACCATCGCCCTTGCCGATTCCACCGACGACGAACACGTCGTCAGCTTCGTCATTCCCGTTTTGGGCGACGATGGCGAACCTGGCGCGGCATTGATTGGTCGCGTGCCAGCCCTGCCGCTCAACACCCTCATCGCTGGCTTGCAAGGCACAGTGGGCGATGGCGATGGCTTCATCGTCGATGAGCGCGGCATCATCGTTGCCCATCCCAATGCGGCGATGGTGTTGCACGAATGGGAACTGCCCATCGGCAAAACGATGACCGTTGACGGCGATGGCATGGCGGTGCAAGTTTACGATGTGGAGACAGACGAACATAATTTATACTACTATCTGCCTTCCAATGAACACGGCTGGACGGTCGTCATCACCGCTCCGTATGAGGATGCGCTGCGGCTGGCGTTGTCCATCGGTGTGCCGCTATTCGCCTTTATATTCATCATCATGGGTGCATTTTATGTCAATCTTGCCATCATTGGCCGCGACATCACCACCCCCATTGGCGAATTGGCGCAAGCGTCCACAACCATCGCCGCTGGTGGCGATTGGCAGCCGCCGACCGCCACACGCCAAGACGAAATCGGCCAACTGACGGACGCTTTCGCGGCGATGTACACCGCTCGTAACAAACAGTTACGCGACTCGGAACTACTGCTGAAAATCAGCCAAGAGGTGTCCAATACCATCAATTTGCGGCGGGGCATGACCGCGCTTTTGGCGGGCATGATGGAAATATCGGGGGCGGATGGGGCGCGGGTGGTGGTGCTGAATCCAAACGGCCGTCAACCGTTGACCTTCGGCGAAGGTGAGTTGGCGCGGGAGATGAGTTTGCTAGACGGCCGTTTAATGGCAAAACTCCGCCGTTCTGAAGCCGTCACCCTGACAACCCCCGAGCAAATTCGCACGACGTTGGAGCTAAAAAGCATCAATAAAATCCGCAACATCAACGGGTTATCCATCGTGCCGCTTTTCTCCAAAAATCGCTTTCAGGGCATCATTTGGGTTGGATATGGGCAAGGCTCTTCTATAGAAGAGGGTACGCAGGCATTATTGGAACGCTTGGCAACGCAAGCGGCCGTTTTGGTCGAGAATGCCCATCTCTTCACCGCCGCAGAGGGCGGGCGGCGGCGATTGGCGGCGGTGCTTGCCAGCGCAACCGACGCAATCATCGTCACCGACCAGACGAATCGGGTCTTGCTCGTTAATCGGGCGTTGGAACGGACGTTTAATTTGGGAAAAACGGCCGTTGTTGGCCGTCCCGTCGCTGACATCATTCCCATTCCGCTGTTATTGGAAGCACTCACAGGCAAAGACGGCCGTGCGCGTAACATTGAATTACTGCTTGACGATGGGCGCACTTTCCACGTCAACGCCTCCACCATTATCAGTAACGACAAGCGCAATCTGGGGCGCGTCGCCGTCCTGCACGACATCACCCACCTGAAAGAGATTGACGAAATGAAGACCGATTTCGTCGCCACCGTCTCCCACGATTTGCGTGGCCCGCTCACCTACATGCGCGGTTATGTCAATATGATTCCCATGGTTGGCGAATTGGATGAAAATCAGCAAGAGTATGTGGATAAGGTAATGGTTGGCATTGACCAGATGACCCAACTCATCAACGATCTACTCGATCTCGGCCGTATTGAAGCGGGCATTAACCTGCGTTATGAACATTTCGACCTCAAACAACTGCTAACCGATGTTGCCGCCGACCATTGGCAGCACGCCTACGCCAGCGGCATCAACCTCTCCGTCGATTTGCCCGATGATTTGCCCGCCATTGATGGCGATGCGATCTCACTGCGCCAAGCGTTCACCAATTACATCGCCAACGGCATTAAATACGCCCCCGACAGCGGCGTGATGAAGCTTCACGCCCAAGTCAGCGGCGATGAAGTCATCATCAGTGTGCAGGATAACGGGCCAGGCATTCCACCAGAAGCGCATCCGCAACTGTTCGATAAATTCTATCGTGCTGACCGTAACGACGGCCGTAAAGTGAAAGGCTCTGGGTTGGGATTGGCACTCGTGAAATCCATCGCCGAGCGGCATGGCGGGCGTGTCTGGTGCGAAAGTCAATTAGAACAAGGGTCGGCGTTTTACATCGCGTTGCCGCTGGTGCAAGAAGTTGAAAATATCAATGATCAATGATCAATGGTCAATGGTCAATTGTCAATTGTCAATGATGGCCTGCTGTTGACAACCATCTGCCATTAAACGAAAAGGGTGTGTTTTATTTACTTAAAAACACGGCAGATGAATCTGCTGCTACATCTGCAAAGTCGGCCTTCGCCGACTAGATTTTAGTCGGCGAAGGCCGACTTTGCAGCCGTAGGCGCGAATTTATTCGCCAGCTAAAGTAAACGAAACACCCATCCGCCACTAACGAAAAATCAGTGCCATGTTTACTTCCCCCGTTGACAATTAACAATTGACAATTTTTTACCCATTGTTAAACACGGCTTAACGTACCCGCAAAACGGCCGTTATCATGCTATACTGCCCGCCGATTTATAAAACACGGCGGTTAAAACCGCAGTTACCGTTGTAAAGTCGGCGTAGGCCGACTTCGCAGCAGTTGATGCGAATTTATTCGCCCCAAAACCTATGCAAGCAATTGAAACGAGTACAGCACACAAAAACGGCCGTCGCGCCCGCTATTTATTGATGGCTCCCGTCACCGCCATTGTTCTGATGGCATTGCTGGTGATGTTCGTTATCAGCGGCTACCGCAACCAGCACGACGGCCTTATTTTCACAGGCGTAACCGTCGGCGGCGTTGATTTGAGCAAGATGACCGAAGCCCAAGCCGCCATCGCTTTGGCTGACACCTTCACCTATCCCACCAGCGAATCCATCACCCTTATTCACCCCATAACAGGGCAAGAATGGGCGATGACACCTGCCGAGTTGGGATTGATTTTGGACGCGGAAAACACAATCGCCGCCGCGTATAACGTTGGGCGGCAAGGCAGCCCGTCGGAGCAGATCAAGGGGATGTTTGACGGCTACTATTACGGCCAAACCATCGCCCCTGTGATTGTGCTGGATGAGGCGATGTTGGAAGCGGCGTTGCACGAGTTGGCGGCGGAAGTGAACGCGCCAGCGGTGGATGCGGCGATGGGATATGAGGGAGAAACGGCCGTTTATACCCCCGCCCAATTCGGCCAACAGCTAGATGTCGCCGACACCAAAGCCCGCCTGCTGAAGCCGCTTGCCAGCTTCACCCCCGCCAGCGTCGAACTGCTGATGCACACCATCCAGCCCGCCGTCGCCGACACAGGCGTGGCCGCTGAAGAAATTCAACAGATTTTAGAAAACCCGCTCAATTTTTACGTCCCTGAACCACTCGATGAATTTGATTTGGCACAGATTGAACTACCTGCCAATGAACTTTCAAGCTGGTTACGGGTGGAAATGACGACGACGGATGGGGCGGTTGCTCAACACAACCTCTTTGTAGACGAAAACGCCACCCGCCATTGGCTGCGTCAATTTGAAGAAACGCTTTTCCGCGATCCCGTCAACGCCCGCTTTTATTTTGATGATGGCACGGAAGAATTGGTGCTGGTTGCGCCGCATATAAACGGCCGTGAATTAGACCTCGACGCTACCGTGCAAGCAGTCGTTGACCGCGTGGGAACCGCCGACCACTCCATCCCCTTCGTATTCACAGAAACCATCGCCCCCGTAAGCGCAGATGCGAATGCCGCAGAGTTGGGCATCACCGAACTGCTCAACGAAACGACGACGTGGTTTTACGGCTCCAGCGATGCGCGTAAACACAACATTTCCCGTGCGGCCGCTAACTTTTACGGCATCGTTATTGCGCCAGGCGAGGAATTTTCCTTCAATAATTACTTGGGCAGTATCAGCGAAGATGATGGGTACACGGAAGGGTTAATCATCGTTGGCGGGCGCACGATTAAGGGGGTTGGCGGCGGCACATGCCAAGTCAGCACCACTTTGTACCAGACGGCGTTCCTTAGCGGCTTCCCCATCACCGAACGATGGGAACATGGCACTTGGCTGGATTATTACAACGATGGGCAGGGGCCGGGGATGGATGCGACCATCTACACCCCCATCGTCGATATGAAATTCATCAACAATACGCCCCATCATTTGCTGTTAGAAAATTATTATAATGAAGAGCTAGAGGCGTTGACTTTTAAGTTCTACAGCACAAGTTTAGGGCGCGAAGTGGTTAAGGGTGAGCCGCAATTCTTCAATGAAACCGAAGTGCCGGGCGGCGAGCAGGATGTGTGGGAATTTGATCCTGACATGGAGTCAGGAACAGTTGAACAAATCGACGTTGCCACGCAAGGGGCGGATGTGATGGTAGATCGGCAGGTTTTCAATGCGGATGGAGACCTTATTTTAGAAGAGACGGTGCATAGCCATTACATTCCATACCCAAATTTGTACCGTTACGGCCCAGATGTTGACCCATACA
>CAYSDT010000096.1:0-8896 GCA_964429835.1 uncultured Ardenticatenaceae bacterium
CCGAACTTGCACCGCTGGACGAAAACGGGATGTACATTGACGGCTTCGATTGGCTGACTGGCCGCTCAGTTCACGGCGTTGCGCCCGACATCTTCAACAGCTTGCACGAAAAAGAGGTCTACTACCGCAAACAACGATACAGCCATCGCTACCCGCACTGCTGGCGTTGCGGCGAAGAGTTAGTCTATCGGCTGGTGGACGAGTGGTTCATCAGCATGGGCGAACTGTACGACAAACCGCGCGAAGAGGTGACGGAAGCGGAAAAAGCGGCCAGTTTGCGCTATCAAATCATGGATCGGGTTGACCAAATCGACTGGTATCCCAGCTTTGGGCATGACCGCGAAATGGATTGGCTGCGAAACATGCACGATTGGATGATCAGCAAAAAACGGTATTACGGCTTGGCGTTGCCCATCTACGAATGTGACGAGTGCGGCGGCTTTAGCGTCATCGGCAGTAAGGCAGAATTGGAAGAACGCGCCATCGCTGGATGGGAGAATTTCGACGGCCACACCCCCCATCGCCCCCACATTGATGAGGTGAAAATTGCGTGCGACCATTGCGGCAAACCAGTGACGCGCATCACCGACGTAGGCAACCCGTGGCTGGACGCGGGCATCGTTGGCTTTAGCACGATGCACCACGGCGTTGACCGTGAGTATTGGGAAAAGTGGTATCCGGCCGACTGGATTTCCGAAAGTTTCCCTGGTCAATTCCGCAACTGGTTCTACAGCTTGCTGGCACAAAGCACGGTGCTGACCGATAAAGCTCCGTTCAAAAGTTTGTTTGGGTATGCGACGCTGTTGGCCGAAGACGGCCGTGAAATGCACAAATCATGGGGCAACTCCATCGAATTCAACGACGCGGCCAACAAAATGGGCGCGGACACGATGCGCTGGCTCTACGCGGGCAGCAAAGCGCAGAAAAACGTTCGCTTCGGCTTCGGTATCGGCGACGAAACGCGCCGTCAATTCCTGATCCCGTTGTGGAATGTGTATTCATTCTTCATGACCTATGCCGCGTTGGACGAGTGGCAAGTGGCAAGTGGCAAGTCGCCCATCTCTGCCCACGCGCAGATGGATGAGTGGATTGTAGTGCGATTGGACGAGGCGGCGTTGGCGGTACGGGCGGCGTTGGATGTGTACGACGCGGAAAAAGCGACGCAGGCGGCCGAAGCGTATCTGGATGATTTGTCCAACTGGTATGTGCGCCGTTCGCGCCGTCGCTTCTGGAAAAGCGAGGCGGATGAGGACAAAAACGCGGCGTATGCGACGTTGCATCACGTTTTGGTTGAGTTTGTGAAGCTGCTTGCGCCCTTCATTCCCTTCACGACGGAGGAGATGTACCAGAATTTGGTCTGCGCGGTGGATGAGTCCGCGCCCAAGAGCGTGCATCATACGCTGTATCCGAATCCTGACGCGGCGGCGTTGGATCAGCGATTGCTGGACAAAATGCAGTTGGCGATCACGGCCGCTGGATTGGGTCGGGCGGCGCGGAGTTCGGTGGACATCAAGTTGCGGCAACCGTTGGCGGCGGCGCGTATCAACGTGGGGTCGCAGGCGGCGCAGGAGGATTTGGTGGAATTAACGGCCGTTCTTCAAGAAGAGATCAACGTCAAACAAGTCATCGTCGTGTCTGAGGTCGGCGAACTGGTCAACTACAAGCTGATGCCCAACAACCGGCTGCTGGGGCCGCGCTTTGGCAAGCAATTTGGCGCAGTGCGCGGCGCGTTGAACGCGCTCAATCCCGCTGAAGCAGCGCGGACATTGCAAGCGGGCGAATCGCTGGTTTTGCAAGTCGGCGGCGAGGCGGTGAGCTTGAGCAGCGATGAGGTATTGGTGCAGACGGAATCACAGGGGGGAAGTGCTATCGCTAGCAGTAAAGGCGTGACCGTCGCCATCGACATCGCGCTGACTCCCGAATTGACGCAGGAAGGGTACGCCCGCGACATCGTGCGCCACTTGAACAACATGCGAAAAGAGGGCGGGATGGAAATTTCTGACCGTGTGCATGTGTTGTGGAGTGCGGAAGGTGATGTGGCGGCGGCGTTTGCCGCGTTTGGTGAGTACATCCAGCAGGAAACGCTGGCGTTGTCGTTGCAAGCTGACAGTGCCGAAGCTGATTGGTACAGCCAAGAGGTGACGGTCGGCGGGCAAACGGTGACATTGGCGATTAGCAAAGCGTAAATGAGTTGCAGGTGAGCAAGTTGCAAGTGGCAAGTGATTGCATATTACTTGCTACTTGCAACTTGCCACTGTTACAATGGCATTTCTTATTTGATCAATCCCCGTAAGGAGGCCATTATGCGCCGTATTATTAGCTTACTATTTGTATTTACTTTTGTTTTGATATTAACGGCCGTTTTCCAAGAAACAGCAGGTTTCCAAACGGCCGTTTATTCCCAGTCCATCCCCGCCAACGCCATCCACCTTAATTTAGAACCCATTGAAGGATTTGACCCAACGGCCGTTGACGACGAAATTGTTCCCGGCAATAGTTGCGCTGACGCAAAAAACGTTGCCATTATCACAGGTGTAGGTGGTGGAGAAACATATGTTGGCGGATTATCCACAGATCCAACCGATCCCAATCTCTCATCTTGTACATGGGGGACACCCCTTGGCAACCAAGGATTTCATACAGCATGGTATCAATTTACCGCCCCATACGCAGGTATGGTGACAGTAACAACGCGGGGCAGTAACTACGACACGATTGTCTCTGCATTTACAGGTAGTTGCGGTGCATTAACAATAGCTTCCTGTAATGATGATTATACAGGTCTTACATCTCAAATCACTTTTCCCATAAAAGCAAACACTACCTACTATCTGGAAGTTGCAGATTGGTGGGAAGATGTACAAGTGCAACCAAAATTAAATCTTGCCGCTTGGTTACATTCCATTGATTCACAATGGGAGGTTATGAATACGTTGCCATCGCAACTTAGTCGCCATGCAACCGCCATTGAAGGTGCTAATATCTACGTCATCGGTGGGCAAACTGGAATCAACACCCAAGCCTCTGCTGAGGTTTACAAACTTGACACCAATAGCGGCAATTGGACAACATTAATCAACAATATGCCCATACCTGGATACGCAAACACAACAGCCGCCTATCAAGAATATGAAGATGATGGACAAATTTATGGAAAAATTTACATACCAGGCGGCTACAGCGGCCTTAGTTCCATTAGCAATATCCATCGCGTTTACAATGTCAAAGGGCCAGATACTGGCCTGTGGGAAACAGACACGGCCATCGGTGGCACACCACTTGCATGGTCGCAAGCAGTTCCCATCCACAATGGATATTATCTAACTGGCGGCTCTGATTATGCCGACAATACATTACCACCAGCCGCCACCAATCCGCCAACCAGCACCATCACCGTTTCAGATCGGTTACTTTTTTATCGTACTACATCAAAGAAATGGGAAACAAAAGCCTCCATGCAAGCGCCACGCTTTGCTCATGTTGCCGATCAATTACACGACGGCCGTATCTGTGTTGCAGGCGGATTAGAAATGAGCGAAGGCGGTCAACCATCGTTAGTCAGTACTAATGAATGTTTCACCCTAGCAAATGGATGGTCATCCATAGGAAATATGAACGAATTGCGCTTTGCCGCCGCCAGCGCAGTAGGTGCTGATGGCCGATGGTATGTATTTGGCGGGATGACTGTCAACGATGGTGCGACTATCCCAGCCGTTACTACCGAAGTATATGATCCAAATACAAACATATGGACATCACTTCCACCGAGATACAATCTCGGCCGCCTTGATTTGCAGTTGGATGATAATGTCCCTAATCGTACTTGGCCGGTTGGCGCAGCAGTCGGTGGATATGTATGGGCAATTGGAGGAAATCTCCTAGAGAACGGCGCAACCATCCATCTAGCCGAACGGCTAAAAACATACCCTCAATATAATATATTGACCTACCTGCCCATTATCACCAGCCCTAGAGACACATCATCATTTAGCACAATGGCGACCGCGCATCCGATATTCCTTTCTAGCCCACAATGGAATAATTTTGACGAACAGGAATTCCATCATGTTTATTACTTTGATGTATATTCCACAGGGGATACCTTTGTGGAAATGACAGGTATTGCCGCTGGAAATGATTACACTCTATTCCTATATAATGATAATAAGAGATTACTCTCAATTAGCGAGAACCCTGGCGCATCCGATGAAACAATTCAACGCACATTAGCGGCTGGTCGCTACTATGTAATGGTAAATGGTGGTTATGTCCGCATAAATCAAGACACATCATATCGGTTGATTGTGCAGCGGTAGGGGGGCGAGTGGCGAGTGGCAAGTGGCAAGTGGCAAGTGGCAAGTGGCAAGTGGCAAGTGGTCAGCAGAAATGATTACGGAGCGATAAGCAACAACTGCGGAGCAGTAAGCAACGACTGCGGAGCAGTAAGCAACGGTTGCGGAGCGAGAAGCAACGACTGCGGAGCGAGAAGCAACGACTGCGGAGCAGTAAGCAACGACTGCGGAGCAGTAAGCAACGACTGCGGAGCAGTAAGAAATGGTTGCGGAGCGGTTAGGAATGGTTGCGGAGTGGTTAGGAACGATTACGGAGTAATATGACGACAAATTCATCACTTTCGGTGTTACATTTTGCCGATGCACATATTGATATGATTACACACGGCCGTCGGGCAGAGAGCGGCTTGCCGATGCGGGTGGAGGATTTCTTGAAATCCTTAGAGCAAATTGTAGAAACGGCCGTTTTCAAAAAGGTCGATCTCGTCATCTTCGCAGGTGACGCATACCGCGACCGCAATCCACAGCCCATCTATCAAAAAAAGTGGAGCGAGCAGATATTGCGCCTCTCCGCCGCTGGCATTCCGACAGTGTTGCTGGTCGGCAACCATGATATGTCGCCGGCGGCGTGGCGGGCGCACACGTTGGCCGAATTCAGTACATTTTCTGTCCCAAATGTTTACGTCGGTGACAGCATTCAGCGGCTGGGGCCAGACGAATTGGGCATCCCCATGCAAATCATCACCGTGCCGTGGGTGGCGCAAAGCAGGCTGATGACCCGCGAAGAGACGGCGGGCATGAGCCTGCCCGACATTATGATGATGATGGAAGACAAGGTGACGGAACTGGTGCAAGGGCTGATAGAAACGGCCGACCCATCCATCCCCCTGATCCTGACCGCCCATGCCAGCGTGCAGGGCGCGGTTTATGGTAGCGAACGCGCCGTCATGCTGGGCAACGAACTGGTGCTGGGCGGCGGTCTCATCAACGACAAACGGATCGATTACGTCGCACTGGGGCATATTCACAAGCACCAAGACGTGAGCAAAGGCGGCCAACCGCCCATCGTCTATCCTGGCTCCATCGAGCGGGTTGATTTTGGCGAACTGGACGATGTGAAGGGGTTTGTGCTGGCAGATGTGGCGCGTGGACAGACTAATTTTACGTTTGAGGTTTTGAAAACACGGCCGTTTTTCAATTATAAAGCCGACACCCCCGAAGCGGACAGCTTCATGGACGACATCATGGCCGCCCTGCCCGAACCCGACGTGGTAGAAGGCGCGGTCTGCCGTTTACAACTCAGCTACCCGCGTGATTGGGAAAACATGCTGGACGATAGCCGCATTCAGGAACGATTCAGCGGCGCGTTCAGCTTCAAAATCCAACGCCACCATCTCACGGGCAACCGCGCCCGCTTGGGCGACACCGTCGCCGTCGAATCGCTGACCCCGATGGAACTGTTGGACACTTATTGGCACACCCAAGAGATGGAACCTGCCGAAATCGAAGCGATGCGCGAATTAGCAACGGCCGTTTTAAGTGAAGAGTAGGGGATTGCAAGTTGCAAGTTGCAAGTTGCAAGTTGGAGACAAACCGTAGGGGCGTACCCTTGTGGTCGCCCGAAAAGTTCAACTTTTCATCTCGACGGCGGTTAAAACCGCAACAACGATTGCAAAGTCGGCCTACGCCGACTGAGGTCTAGTCGGCGTAGGCCGACTTCGCAACTGTTGCCGCGAATGAATTCGCCAGCATCAGCCAACTGCGATGAAACACCCCCATCGTCAATCATCCAAATCCCAAATCGTAAAATTCTCCACTCGCGTCACCGCGCCATCAACCTCATGCCCCGTGTAATATGCTGTTGCCGCCACCACTTCGCCGCCATCCGTGCGCGAAGAGAGGTCAAGGCGGGCGACTAGCTCGTTGTTGACGAGGAAATACCCTTTTTTACCCTTCGCAATGAGCGTAAGGCGATTGGCTTCGTTGGCATTTAGATGTAAACGGCCGTTTACCACCCCCGAATCAATCGTAACCCCATCGCCCCCCGTGCGCTCCATCAACTCCCACTCCCCTTCCGAATTGATGATGATCCACAACTCATCCCCAACTTCCTGCCGATGAAAAGCGTAACCGATGTCCCAACTGCTCTCGCTGGCGGCAAATGGGTTCTGGAAAAGGGCATCAGCGACGAAATCCGTCACATCCACGCCCGTATCAACCGTTTTAATGTAATCTTCCAAATCGTGCTTCATCGCCGCCGTCTCGCCGCTGTGGGCGATGGGAAGCGTGTTCAAATCAGCCTCACTGTACGCGGCGATGGCCGCTTGCAGGCTGTCCATGTCGGTGGCAAGCACGGCGGGGCTGGTGGGGACGGGTGTCTTTTTGACGGCCGATGCGGATGAGGTGGAGGATGAGGAAGAAACGGCCGTTTCGTCCGCTTCCGTCGTCGGCTCAGGTGTGAACAGTTCATTAGACGGCACAATCCCCTCGTCAAACAGTTCGCTCATCTCATCCTGAAATTCATCATTGCTAACCACCACGCCAATCAGCGCGGCCGTGCCAAGACACAAGCACAAAATGACAAGCAGCACAACGATTATCCAGACGGGGAACTTCTTGGTTGATGGGGTCTCTTCGTAATTGTAGTCCATGATATTCTCTCCTTGCCCCTCACCCTAACCCTCTCCCAAAGGGAGAGGGAATTTGCCTCCTCCCCCTTCGGGGGGAGGATTGAGGTGGGGGGAATACTCCTTCATCACGCCGCATCAAACGCGGCGGTGACAATTTCCTGCGCTTCGGTTTGAATCTGCTTCAAATGGGCATCCCCTTTGAAACTTTCGGTGTAAATTTTGTAAATTTCTTCCGTGCCAGACGGCCGTGCAGCAAACCATCCATTCTCGGTAACAACTTTCAAGCCGCCAATCGCCGCCCCATTACCCGGTGCATTCGTCAACTTGGCGATGATTTTCTCGCCAGCCAACGTATCGGCCGTCACCATATCGGGCGACAGATTCTTGAGAATATCTTTCTGCGCCAGCGTTGCGGGGGCTTGCAACCGTTCGTAAACAGGTGTGCCATATCGCTCGGTCAGGGCTTGATAATGTTCGGCGGGGTCTTTGCCAGTAACGGCCGTTATTTCCGCCGCTAATAAATCCATAATAATGCCATCCTTATCCGTTGTCCACACCGTCCCATCCTTCCGCAAGAACGACGCGCCCGCGCTTTCCTCACCGCCAAACCCATACGAGCCGTCGATGAGGCCGTCAACAAACCATTTGAAGCCGACAGGCACTTCGCGCAAATCGCGCCCGATGCCAGCCGCCACACGATCAATCATGGAGCTGGACACAAGGGTTTTACCAACGGCCGTTTCCTTTCGCCAGCCCGTCCGATTTTGAAAAAGATATTGAATCGCAACCGCCAAATAATGGTTGGGGTTCATCAAACCCGTGCGGGTGACGATGCCGTGCCGATCATAATCGGGGTCATTGCCAAAGGCGATGTCAAAGCGGTCTTTCAACCCAATCAGGCTCGCCATCGCATACGGTGACGAGCAATCCATCCGAATTTTGCCGTCTCTATCAACGGTCATAAATGAAAAAGTGGGATCGACGGATGGGTTTACAATCTCTAATTCCAGCCCGTACCGTTCAGAAATTGGCTGCCAATACGCCACGCCCGCGCCGCCCATCGGGTCAACGCCGATGCGTAGCCCTGCGTTCACAATCGCCTGCATGTCCACGATATTTTCCAAATCGTCCACATACGGGGTGATGAAATCGTAAGCGTGGGTGGTGTCAGCAGCCATCGCCCGTGCCAACGGCCATCGTTTTGTGCCACGCAAACCATCGGCTAACAGTTCATTGGCGCGATCTTGAATAACGGCCGTTACGTCCCCACCCGCCGGCCCGCCGCTCGGCGGATTGTACTTAAAACCGCCATCATCTGGCGGGTTATGCGATGGGGTGATGACAACGCCATCAGCAAAACCACTTTTACGACCTTTATTATAAGAAAGGATGGCGTGGGAAATGACGGGTGTTGGCGTGTAACCGCCGCCTGCCTGAATCATGATCTCAACCTGATTGGCGGCAAAAACGGAAACGGCCGTTGCTAATGCGGGTTCCGACAGCGCATGGGTGTCCATGCCCAAATACAACGGCCCGTTAATCCCCTGCGCCTGCCGATATTCACAAATCGCTTGGGTGATGGCGACGATGTGATCTTCGTTAAAGCTGTTCTTAAACGACGTTCCCCGATGTCCCGATGTGCCAAACGAAACGCGCTGTCCTGCTTCGCTCACATCTGGCTTGCCTGTGTAATACGCCGACACAAGACGTGGGATGTTGACTAATAGCTCTGCTGGGGCGGGTTTTCCCGCTAATGGATGTACTGACATGGGTTCTCCTTTTTACCTTTTAATTCTTTCTCTATTTGTAACATCTCAATAACTTGGGGTAAAGACCTGACAGGTTTCATCAAGACCTCTTGTTTTACACGAGTACCTTTGAAAAACCTGTCAGGTCTCCCCGAAATATTGAGAAGATACCTCTATTTTATTGGACACTGGCGTTTTTAAAATTTCTCTCCAGTAGGGGCGGTTC